>NZ_JBHZAV010000147.1:0-22521 GCF_042754445.1 Embleya sp. NPDC059213 | reverse complement strand
GCGGCTTCGCTTTCCTCGCTTTCGGCTTCCACCGCGTTTCCGCGCTTTCCGCCTTCCGGACTCTAGCAGATCCTGCGACCCGCTTTTCGTCCGTTTCTCGTGCTTTCCGCTTTGGAAACTCTCGTTTCTTTCGCTTCCGGCCCGCCGAGCTTAGCAGACCCGTTTTCCCGCCTCCACCGACCCCGCTCGATCTTCTTGCGGTGCCGGCGGCTTGCGAGCCGCGCGTCGTGCTCCGGATCTCTCCGGTCACTCGATGCCTCAACCTTAGCAGGTTTCCGCGATAAAGCCGAATCTCATTCCGGGAATGCGATTCCCAGTAATAAATTGCAGCACGAATAAAACCCCCGGAATTTGGATGATCAAATTCCGCGCGTTCAAAGGGCTGTGTCGATCACTGGTTCTACTGGGTCACACCCACCACAGAGACACCACAGGTACGGAGCGGCCGAAGGCCGTCCGTTTTCGGATGCATCGTTGGGGTGTGAGTCGCAGTGGGATCGGCCATCGCGCCGGTGTTGAGGGCGCGCCTGTCCGGATCTCCCGAAGTAGCGACTCGTACAAGCCTAAACCACCCTCTTGGACGGGTCAAGCCGGTCCCCTATACCCAGTGGAACGGGTCGGGAACCGGCTTGACGTGTGATCCGATGGAGTGGCTGACGGTCCATCAACTACCGGTGTCAGGCGGTGATTTCCGCTGCGGCGAGGTTGCGCTTGCCGCGGCGCAGCAGGGCCCAGCGGCCGTGCAGCAGGTCGGCTGCGGTGATCACCGCGTCCTCGTCGGTCACCTTGGCGTTGTTGAGGTAGGCGCCGCCCTCCTTGATGGTGCGCCGGGCGCCGCCCTTGCTCGGGGCGAGGCCGGTGGCCACCAGGGCGTCGACCACCGTCGGGGTCTCGGTCAGTCGGGCGCTCGGGAGTTCCGCGACGGCCGAGCGGAGGGTCGCCTCGTCGAGGGCGGTCAGGTCGCCCTGGCCGAAGAGGGCCTTGCTGGCCTCGATCACCGCGGTGCACTGGTCGGCGCCGTGTACCAGCGTGGTCAGTTCCTCGGCGAGGGCGCGTTGGCCGATGCGGGCGGCGGGGCGTTCCTCGCTTTCGCGTTCGAGGGTCTCGATCTCCTCGTGCGAGCGGAAGCTGAAGGTGCGCAGGTAGCGCGACACGTCACGGTCGTCGGCGCCCAGCCAGAACTGGTAGAAGGCGTACGGCGTGGTCAGTTCGGGGTCGAGCCAGACCGTTCCGCCCTCGGTCTTGCCGAACTTGGTGCCGTCCGCCTTGGTGAGCAGGTTGGTGGTCACGGCGTGTGCCTGGCCGTGCGGCTCGTTGCCGGTGATCCGACGGATCAGGTCGAGGCCGGCGGTGATGTTGCCCCACTGGTCGCTGCCGCCGACCTGGAGCGTGCAGCCGTGTCGGCGGTAGAGCTCGACGAAGTCGTAGGACTGGAGCAGCACGTAGCTGAACTCGGTGTAGCTCATGCCCTCGCCGGCGAGCCGGGACTTCACCGTCTCGCGCGCGAGCATCTGGTTGACGCTGAAGTGCTTGCCCACGTCGCGCAGGTATTCGACGATGCTGAGCTGCGAGATCCAGTCGTGGTTGTTCGCCATGACCGCGGTGTTCGGCTCGGCGCCGTCGAAGTCGAGGAACGCGGAGAGTTGGCCGCGGATGCGGTCGGTCCATGCCTCGACCGTGGTGACCTCGTTCATCGCGCGCTCGGCCGACGGCTTGGGGTCGCCGATGAGGCCGGTGGCGCCGCCGACCAGGGCGATCGGGCGGTGGCCGAAGAGTTGCAGCCGGCGCAGGGTCAGTACCTGGGTGAGGTGGCCGACGTGCAGGCTGGCCGCGGTCGGGTCGAACCCGCAATACGCCGTGACGGGACCGTCCGCGAACGCCTTCTTGAGCGCGTCCTCGTCGGTGGTCTGGGCCAGCAGGCCCCGCCACCGCAACTCGTCGACGATGTCCGTCACAGTGCCTGGTCTCCTCGGTCGATACAGCGAATGGGGCGGATGTACAGGGTGCCCGACGGGCCGCCCTCGACGCTAACCGCTTTGCCGGCCGGCGTCGGCGGCCGGCTTGGGGGTGCGCTTGCGGGGCTGGTGGGCCCGGTACGGGCTGACCGTCGGGTCGTCGGCGATGTGGAAGCGCCACGGTTGGCCGGCTCCGTCGCCGCCGACACCGGTGCGTGGGCCGGTGCGGATGGTGCGGCGAGCGGGTGGGGTGCCGTACAGGACACGGACCGGGCCGGTGGGGTCGCAGACGTCGATGCCGTCCTGGGTGCGGTCCAGGGCCAGGGCCATGGCCAGGCGGGCGGGGCCGCTCGCGAGGTCGGTGTCCTTGCGGGTGGTGGGGCGGCGGGCGCGGGCCAGGGCGGTGCCGGCGGTGATCTCGCCGCCGCGCAGCAGCACCCCACAGGCGCGGCCGGGCGGGCCGCAGACCAGGTTGGCGCAGTAGTACATGCCGTAGGTGAAGTAGACGTACAGGTGTCCGGGTGGGCCGAACATCGTCGCGTTGCGGGCGGTCTTGCCGCGGAAGGCGTGCGAGCCGGGGTCGTTGGCGCCGTCGTATGCCTCGACCTCGGTCAGCCGCAGTTCGACCGGGCCGGCGTCGGTTTCGTGCACCACGGTTCGGCCGAGCAGATCGGCGGCGACGGCCAGGACCGGGCGGTCGAAGAACGCGCGGGGCAGCGGGTCGGTGGGATCGGCGGTGGTGGCACGCATGACGAGCCAGCTTAAGCCGATCGGGCCCGCGTGGTGGAATGGGCCGCCGAGACCTCGAATCGGGAGTACGCGTGGTTTTCAAGAAGTTCATGGCGAGCATGGGTGCGGGCGGCGCGTCGGTGGAGACCGACCTGCACGGCACGGAGACCACGCCGGGCGGCGTGGTCGAGGGACGGATCCGGATCCAGGGCGGCAAGGTCGATCAGCGGATCGAGGGCTTGTTCGTCGGATTCCAGGCGGTCGTCGAGGTGGAGACCCAGGACGGCGAGCAGCGGCGGAACGTGGAGTTCGGTCGGCAGCAGGTGGGTGGCGAGTTCGAGCTGCGTGAGGGTGCGACGCACGATCTGCAGTTCCGGCTGCCGGTGCCGTGGGAGACGCCGCTGACCACGTTCCGCGGCGTGCAGTTGCGCGGGACCACGATCGGCGTGCGGACCGAGCTGGCCATCGACCGGGCGATCGACAAGGGCGATCTGGATCCGATCTCGGTGGGCGCGTTTCCGGCGCAGGCGTTGATCCTGGACGCGTTCGGGAATCTGGGCTTCCACTTCAGGGCGGCCGACCTGGAGCAGGGGCGCATCCACGGGGTCGATCAGCGGTTGCCCTTCTACCAGGAGATCGAGTTCACCCCGCCGCAGGCGTATGCGCGTGGCATCAACGAGGTCGAGTTGACCTTCGTGTCGGCCGAGCACGCGACCGAGGTGATCCTGGAGATCGACAAGAAGGGCGGCGCGCTCTCCGGCGGGAGCGACGCGATCCGGCGGTTCACCGTGGATCACGGCACGGCGCAGCAGACCGACTGGAACGCCTTTCTGCACGGCTGGTTCCAGGAACTCGGACAGCGTCGCGGCTGGTTCTAGGAGGGTCGGGCGGTCCGTGGGTCACGCGTCCAGGAGGTCGTGGACCCGGGCCGCCCAGTCCGCCTCGAACTTGGCCCGGGGCATGCCGGTCGCCCTGCCGATCGCCGCGTCCACCGCGGCCGGGGACGGGTCGGCGTAGACGGCGGTGACGAAGCCGTACACGGCCGGCGAGCCGCCGATCTCCTCGATCCGGCGGATCGCCAGGTGGGCGAGTTCGTAGGCGGCGGCGTTGCCGACCGTGTCGGCCTGGTACAGCTCGTTGTCCGTGGGCAGTTTGCCGCTGAAGCGGTTCGCGGCGAGGTAGGTCCTGGCCTCGTACAGCTCGTCGGTGCCCAGCAGGGTTCGGCCGCGCAGCGCGAGCCAGTCGGCGAAGCCCTCGACCACCCACACGGGTTGGTCCTGGTTGGGCACCTCGTTGCGCAGCGGGGTGACCAGCGCGTGGGCCATCTCGTGGCGCAGCAGTTCGCCCAGGCGCTGCGGGTTGGGCGAGGTGAACCAGCCCGAGGTGGTGTCCAGGACGATCCGTGAGCCGCCGAAGCGTCCCTTGCCGGCCGGGTCGATGGTGCGCAGGGCGTAGGTGAGGCCGGATTCCTCGCCGTGTTCGCCGGTTCGCCCGCCGTACAGCCGGTAGAAGGTGTCGCGGTCGGCGACCGGGACGATCACGAAGCCGGGGGCGGTGCCGGGTGGGCCGCCGTCGGCCCAGATGTCGATGTCGGCGCGCGCGGCCTCCTCGGCGTCGTCGGCGAGTCGTTCGGCGCCGGCGGAGGTGGCCGGGTCGGCGAGGACGACCACGTGGTCGCGGCGGACCACGGTCAGGTCGGCGTGATCCCACGGGGCGGGGTAGTCGCGGGCATACGCGTAGCCGGCCCCGTCGTAGGGGGTGCCGTCGACGGCGGTGATCAGGAGTGGCGCGCCGGGGCCGGCTCGGATGACGGTCCAGCGGTAGCCCTCGCCGACGGTGGCGGTGTCGGCGGCGGAGATCCGGTGGTCGAAGGAGACGTCGACGTAGGCGGTGATCCGGTCGTCGGAGACCGGCATGGTCTGCACGGTCTCGACGCGGTAGCCGATCCGGTCGAAGGACATCCGGCCGAGGTTGACGAACAGCCGCAGTTGGCCGGTGACCAGGTCGGGGACGTCCGGGTCGAGGTCCGCGGTGAAGCTTTGTTCGTCCCGGTCGAGCAGCGCCCGGGTGCGGCGGTCGGCCAGGGTCTGGATGTCGGCGGCGGCGATCGTGGGGCCGTGGGCGGGGGCCACCGGGGTCGCGGTGCCCGGGCGTGGTCCGCCGATCGCGCCGTCGCCGCCGCGGGGCCGGGCGCTGCCCGGGTCGCTGAGGGTGACGCCGAAGACGATCAGCGCGGTGACGGCGAGGACCAGCGCGATCAGCGGCGCGGCGAGTCGGCGCACCACCGATCGCGGCCGGGCCGGTGTGGCTCCCGGTATCGCCTCGTCGCGGTCGGCTCGGTCGGCGGGCTCGGCGGATATGCCGGACGGAGCGTCGTCGGCGCAGTCACCGCTGTCGTGCGTCGGCTGGGTCACCCCGGATGCCTCCCCCTCGTTGGCGCGAGGATACCTATGCGATCTTCGCTGGTTCGGCCGACCGTGAGAATAGGCTCGTTCGAACGAGGTGCCCGGCACGCGGTCGGGTGCCGCCCAGCACGATCGGAGCCCCGGCGTGACCGAGCCCAACAAGCCGTCGATGCCCTACGACTATCTGCCCGAGCGGCCGTCGTTCGCGGTCACCAGCCGGGACCTGACGGATGGTCGGACCCTGCCGACCGCTCAGGTCAGCGGCGTGATGGGGGCGGGCGGCGAGGACGTGTCGCCGCAGTTGTCCTGGTCCGGGTTCCCGGCCGGCACCAAGAGCTTCGCGGTCACCTGCTTCGACCCGGATGCGCCCACGCACAGCGGCTTTTGGCACTGGGTCGTGGTGGACGTCCCGGCGGACGTCACCGAGTTGGCGACCGGCGCGGGTACGGCCGACGGCAAGGCGCTGCCCGCGGGTGCCTTCCACGTGCGCAACGACACCGGCGGTGCGGGCTACGTCGGCGCCGCGCCGCCGCCCGGGCACTACCCGCACCGGTACGTCTTCACCGTGCACGCGCTGGACGTGGACCGGCTGGGCGTGGACGAGAACGCCACGCCGGCCTTCGTCGGCTTCAACCTGTTCTCGCACACGCTCGCGCGGGCGGTGCTGGTCAACACGTACGCGCAGTGACCGCCGCGCCGGCTGCGGCCGAGTACTTTCGGCCGGCTTGGCGCGAATTCCCGTCCGGTAATTGCGTTGTCCCGGTGATCGTCGAAAAGGCACAGTGGTCGAGTTGTCCGTACTGACGGTTCGTCGAGTCGAAGGGTGCGCATGAGCGTCGCAGCACCGCCCCAAAGCTGAGCGCGTGGTCGCGCCCGGCCGGTTCGGTGCGCGTCCGGGTGCGCTCGCTTCTCCCCTCGTCGACCAGGTGAGGGGAGGTCGCATGCGGGAGACGTTGGTGCTGAACGCGACGTACCAGCCGCTGGCGACGGTGTCGTTCAAGCGCGCGCTCGTGTTGGTACTGCAGGAGAAGGCGGTCGTCGAGCATGTCGCTCCCGGCCGGGTGGTGCGGGCCGCGACTTTGGAGATTCCGCTGCCGCGGGTGATCCGGTTGCTCAAGTTCGTCCGGGTGCCGTTCCGACAACAGGCCGCGTGGTCGCGTCGGGGGGTGCTGCTTCGGGACAATCGGCGCTGCGCGTACTGCGGTGGGCGGGCGACCACGGTGGACCACGTGTTGCCGCGTTCGCGTGGTGGCGCGGACTCGTGGCTGAACACCGTCGCCGCGTGCGGGAACGACAATCAGCGCAAGGCGGCCCGGACGCCGGTCGAGGCCGGGATGCGGTTGTTGTTCGAGCCGTACGAGCCGTCGGCGACCCGGGCGCTGGTGCTCGCGTTCGGCGTGGCGGATGTCGAGGGCGCGCAGTGGTTGGCCGAGCCGGTACGGCCGCCGGTGCTCGCGATGGGCGCCTGACGCCGGACCGCGGGTGAGGACCGGGCGAGGCCGCCGGGGGCTGCGTGTCCCCCGGCGGCCTCGTCGTCCGCGGGCCCGGTGGTCAGACGGTCTTGCGGATCCAGGCCGCCCAGTCGCTGCGGAGTCGGTCCGGTGCGACGCCGAAGGTCGCGGTCAGCGCCTCGTCCACGGACACGTGGCGGCCGGTGACGACGTCCGTGTAGAACGCGCACACCCGCTCCGCGCCGAAGGTCCGGGCCAGGTAGCGCACCATCAGGTGGGCCAGGTTGTAGGCGTTCTCGACCCGATCCTCGTCGCTGGTCTCGAAGTCTTCCTCGGCGGGCGGTGTGCCGGTGAATCCGCCCCGGTCGATCAGTGCGCGGATGTTGTGGGTGACCACCGGTGCGAGCGGCCGGTCGGCCTCCGCCTGCCAGTCGGCGAACCCTTCGGCCAGCCAGGTCGGCAGTTCGGCATCGCGGCCGGACCGGGCCAGGGGGGCGACCAGGGCATGCGTCATCTCGTGCCGGAGCAGGAGCGGCGCGAAGGCCGCGTCGCCGGCCAGTTGGTCGTCGTCCACCACCATGCGCACGCCGCCGACGGGTCGGTCGGTCCCGGGCATGGCCAGTGCGTAGCCCGCCGCCCACTCCTGCACGTCGTCGCTGCTGTACAGCCTGCCGAAGGACGCTCGCGACGAGGTCAGCACGAGGGCGAAGCCGGGCGAGGTGCCGGCGCCGCCCTTCCAGGCGCCGAGCGTGTACACGGCGGCCTGTTCGGCCAGGTCCGCGCTCCGGCGCAGCGCGGCCGCGTCGGGCCCGGGGGCCATCAGCAGTACGTGCGGGCGCCGTTCCACGCGCAGGTCCCACAGGTCCCACGCGGCGGGGTAGCCGGCGAAGCCCGTCTCGGTGTCGGCGTCGCCGGCGCCGGCCAGGTCGACCAGGGTGCACGGGTCGTCGGGACCGGTGCAGCGGGCCTTCCAGACGTAGGTCTCCGGGACGGGACTCAGGTCGACGCCGGTGATGGCGTGCTCGAAGGCGACGTTCGCGCTGACCGTCACCGGCCAGGCGGCGGCGGTGCCGGCCCGGTCCGGGCTGGAGCCGTCGGCGGTGACCGTCCTGCCGGCGCCGATCGGCCGCCAGCGGGCGGTGTCGAAGGGCACCTTCCGCAGGTTGGTGAACAACCGGCGCTGGCCGTCGAACAGGGTCGGGTCCTGCCGGTCGACCCGGGCCAGGAAGGCGGCTTCGTCGCCGCGCTCGAAGGCCGCCGACCGGTTAGCGACCAGGGCGGCCAGCCGGGCGTACGCGCGGTTGCCGATCCGGTCGGAGTACGCGGTCGCGTCTCCCGGCCCGGGTGCGGCGGGTGTGCCGGGGGCGGCGTGGTCGGCGGCCGGGTCCGACGTCGACCCGTCGTGGCCGAGCAGTCGTTCGGCGCTGTCGAGTCGGACGAACCGGCCACCGGTCGAGAGTGCGCCGAGCACGAAGGAGAACGAGAGCAGGCCGCCGAGCAGTGCGACGCAGATCGCCCACGGTCGGGAGCGCCGTGGTTCGACGGCGTGCGGCCATACGCCGTACGGGTCGTACGGGTGCACGTCAGTTGCCCACCTTGGTCTTGACGTACTTGGCCCAGTTGCTCTCGAAGGTGTCCCGGTCCAGGCCGGTCGCCTCCTTGAGCGCGGCGTCCAGGGCGGCCGGGGTGGAGTCCTTGTAGACGGCGACCACGAACGAGTCGGCCTTGGCCGCGCCGTACTTCTCCGCGATGTAGCGGATGGTGAGCATGCTGTAGTGATAGCCGACGGTCGAGGTCTTCACGTCGGGCGAGTTGACCTCGGCGTCGGTGGGCAGCTTGCCGCTGAACTTGCCCGCCCGAACCTGCTCGCGGGCGTCCGGCTGGAACCACTCGGCGAGCGAGAGGTCGGTCCAGGCGAGGTATTCGGCGAAGCCCTCGGAGACCCACAGCGGCGGCCCCTCGCCGCCGCGTTCGAACTCGGCGACCATCGCGTGGCCGAGTTCGTGTCGCATCAGGTGGGTCTGCTGTTCGCTGTCGCCCTTGGTGAACATGCTGTCCGAGCCGTCCAGGGTGATCCGGCTGCCGGCCATCGGCTGGTCGCGGCCGGTCGGGCGGGCCGGCGGCATGGTGCGGCACACGCCGGTGACGTTGGGCAGGTCGTTGCCGGACAGCGCACGGGTGAAGGTGTCGTGGTCGGGCGTGATGTAGACGACGTAGCGCTGCGGCGTGATGGTCGGGCCCTTCCACACCGCCAGGTTCTTCTTGAGGGCGCTCTCCGCGCGGTCGGCCCAGGTCGCGGCCTTCGCCTTGTTCTTGGCGGGGACGGCGAGCAGCACGTGTGGGCGTTCGATCAGCGCGAGTTCGCTCTCGTCCCAGGGCGCGGGGTAGGCGTTGCCGCCGCCTCGGGTCGAGCCGCCGACGATCTTGGTGATCAGCAGCGGGGCGTCGATCGAGGCGCGCGAGAGGGTCCAGATGTAGCGCTCGGCGATCGGCTCGCTGTCCACGCCGGTCACCTGGTGGGCGAATACGACGTTGACGTCGCGGGTGAGCGGGCCCGCGTCGGTGCCCGCGTCGATGGCCGCGGTCGGTGGCCGGAATTCGACGCTGGTGAACGGGAACAGCCGCAGGTTGGCGAACAACCGGCGCTGGGCGGCCAGCAGTTCGCCGGCGGCCGGGTCGATGCCGGTGACGAACGCGTCGGCGTTGCCGGCCTTCAGGGCCTGGGTGCGGTTGTCGGTCAGGAAGGCCACGTCGGCGACCGCGATCCGGGTGACCGGGGCCTTGTCCTCGGTCTTCGAGGAGGTCTCGGCACCGTTTTGCTCCGCGATCGGCGCGGCGGCCGGGGAGGTGGGGGTGTCGAAGACACCGCCGACGGCGAGGGATGCGAGCAGCGCCAGGATCGCGAGCACGCCGGCGGCCGCGGCGAGCAGGTGGCGACGGGCGTTGCGGCGCTGCTGGTCGGGCGGCGGGATGAAGGGCAGGGGCCCGTAGAAGCCGACTTGGGCGTCGGGGAATCCGGGCGTTCGGGAAATCGGCGCGTACGGGGGTGCGGCGAGTGTCGCGGGCGCGCCGGGCTGCGCGGCGGCGGGCGCGGTGGCAGGGTCGTCGCCGCCGGCGCCGGCGGCGGGTATCCGCTCCGGGTGGACCTCGGCCGTCGCCGGGTCCCGGCCCTCGGGCCGGCGTTCGTGCTCGCTCTCGGACTCGGTGGGTCCACTGGTCGATGCGCCGCGCGGCGGATGTGCGCCGTCGGCGGCTGTGGGCATGTCGGACATGCCAGTCCTCCCCTGGACCGCCGGCCCGATGATTCCGCCCCCGGCCCCGAATCGGCGATCCGATCATGTGTTCGCCGAGGTTATCGACGTGCCCGGACACCGTGGGCACGGGGTCCGCACCCTGTCGTACCCGCTGCTCGTGCATCGGCGGCCGGCCGACTCGGCCGGTGCGTGGTCCGCCCGTTCGGCCTCGAATCGGGCTCGGTCCGGACCGGTTGCCGCCTCGACCGCGAGGCGGCGACGGCGGCGGGGCGTCGGACCCGTGGCCCCGCCGTCAGGAGCCGGTGCCCGCCTCGACGGTGTCGGCGTCGGGTTCCGCGGTCGGGGTCGGAGTCGGGTCGGCGAGATCGAGGAGGTGCCAGGAGTCGGGGACGTGGTAGCCGGGCACGTCGTAGGAGGCCATCGGGTCGGCGGCCAGGCCCTCGACGCGGGTGCACGAGCCGTCCGGGTGGACCAGTTCCTCGGTGTACCGGAAGTGCAGGTGGCCGTGCGCGGCCAGGGCGGGTCGGTAGGCGTCCACCAGGCACTGGACGCGTTGTTGGTTGGGCACGCAGCGCGGGTCGCCCTTGCGGTTGAACTCGGGCGCGGTACGCAGCGGTTTGTCGTGGGTGAGCAGGATGTCGACCGGCGCGGGGTCGGCCAGGACGGCCTCCACGTCCGCGTCGGTGGCCTCCTCCTCGGGGAACCACAGGCTGCCCGCGAAGTCGCGCACGTCGCCGGGCGGGCGACCCGCGCCGCGCCGGAAGCTCTCCTTGCGCAGTGCCTTCTCGTAGCGCCGGCGCTCCTCGGCCAGCCGCTGCTCGCGGTCCAGCGAGAGCGCACCGCCGAAGGCGAGGAAGTTGGTCCCGCGCCAGGACCAGCGGTGCCCGCGGGGCGCGTAGCGCACCCGGGGGCGCACGATCGCGAAGCCGTGTTCGTCCCGCCGGTCGCCGTAGGACTGCATCAGCAGCGAGGTCTTGTCGTGGTTCCCGTCCAGGAAGTACACGTCGACGCCGCGCGAGCGGGCGGCGCGGTTGACCTCGTCCAGGTAGCGCACGCCGGACGCCTCGTGCTCCCAGAAGCCGAAGTCGCCTAGTTGGAAGACCAGATCGACGTCGAGCCCGGCGGCGGCGTCGAGCAGCCGCCGCACGTGCCCGGTATTGCCGTGCGTGTCTCCGGCCAGCAGGATCCGCATGGTGACCCCCGCCCTTCCGCCCCGTCTGCACGTGCGTGAACGCCCCGAAATCCCATCATCGGCGATCGGGCGGCAACTCGTCCGGGGTATTTCCCCCGGATCTACGCGCCGGGTGGCACAAAGGGCAGACCGGGGGTGGCGCCCGCGGTGATCAGTCGGTCCACCGCCGCGTTGTCCAGGTGGTCGGCGACCAGATCGCCCAGCGCGTCCAGCCGGCGCTGCCGGGCCGCCTCGAACGAGGTGTCGGGCGAGACGCGGAACCGTCGGCCGGCGAGTTCGGCGGTCCGGGTCAGGAACGCCCGGCGGAATCCGTCGTTCTCCAGCGCGCCGTGCCACAGCGTGCCGGTCACCGCGCCGACCCGGCAGCCGTCCAGCGCGCTGCCGTCGGCGGCGGTGAACACCGGCTCGCCGGCCTCGACGTCGACGATGCCGTGATGGATCTCGTACCCGGTCACCGGCTCCCCGTCGGCGAAGCCGCGTGCGCGGGCCAGCGTCTTGTCGGCGGCGAAGCGTATCCGGACCGGGAGCAGGCCCAGACCGGGCACGCTGCCCGCGCGGCTCTCCACGTCGTCGTGGATCCACCCGCCGAGCATCTGGTAGCCGCCGCAGATGCCGAGCACGGGCCGGTCCTCGGCGACGCGGCGGGCCAGCGCGGTGTCCAGGCCTCGTTCGCGCAGCCAGGCCAGGTCGGCGACGGTGGCCCGGGTGCCGGGCAGTACCACCAGGTCGGCGTCGGCGATCTCGCCGGGCGTGCTCACGAAGCGCACCACGACGCCGGGTTCGACGGAAAGCGCGTCGATGTCGGTGAAGTTGCTGATCCGCGGCAGCCGCAACACCGCGACCCGCAGGATGTCCGGGCCCAGCGGCGGCTCGGGCGTGCCCCGGTCGGCGTCGAGCGCGAGCGAGTCCTCCACGTCCAGCCACAGGCCGCCCAGGAACGGCAGCACGCCCAGGACGGGACGCCCGGTGAGTTCGCGCATTCGCTTCAGCGCCGGGTCGAGCAGGCGCGCGTCGCCGCGGAACTTGTTGATCACGAAACCGCAGACGAGCGCCTGGTCCTCGGCCGAGAGCAGCGCGAGGGTGCCGAAGAAGGACGCGAAGATGCCGCCCCGGTCGATGTCGCCGACCACGAGCACCGGCAGGTTCGCGGCCCGGGCCAGGCCCATGTTGGTGATGTCGCGGTCGCGCAGGTTGATCTCGGTCGGGCTGCCCGCGCCCTCGCACACCACGACGTCGTAGCGCGCCCGCAGGTCGGCCAGCGACTCCAGCACGGCCTCGAACAAACGCGGCTTCAGGTCCCGGTAGTTCAGCGCGCCGACCTCGGCGATCGGCTTGCCCAGCAGCACGACCTGACTGCTCATCAGCCCGCCGGGCTTGAGCAGCACCGGATTCATCACCGCCTCCGGCTCGATCCGCGCGGCGGCGGCCTGCATCGCCTGGGCGCGGCCGATCTCCGCGCCGTCGGCGGTGACCATCGAGTTGAGCGACATGTTCTGCGCCTTGAACGGCGCGACCTTGACGCCCTCGCGGGCGAGCCGTCGACACAGCCCGGCGACCACGACGCTCTTGCCCGCGTCGGAGGTGGTGCCGGCCACCAGGAGGGCGCCGTTCATCGCATGGCCTTTCGGAGGCGGGGTGCCGTACGGGTCCGGGCCGAGGGCGCGCCGGTCATCGACGCGTCCCGCGGGCGCGCGTCGCGGCGCGGGCGGCGACGACGGCGACGGCCAGTGCCGCCGAGGCCAGGCCGACGGCGGCACTGAGTCGGTTCGCGCGGTGGATGTCGGTGGGGCTCGGCGGTGGGCCGTCGCCGAGCGCGGGGCGGTCCTCGGTGCGGCCGGCGTAGACGTTGCGGCCCCCCAGGCGCACGTCCAGGGCCCCGGCGGCGGACGCCTCGCAGCGGCCCGCGTTGGGGCTGGGGTGGCTGCCGCCGTCCCGACGCAGCACCGCCAGGGCGCGGGCCGGGTCGCCGCCGACGACGGGGGCGGCGGCGACGGTGAGCAGGCCGGTGAGGCGGGCGGGCAGCCAGTTGGCCGCGTCGTCCAGGCGGGCCGAGGCCCAGCCGAAGTTCTCGTACCGCGGCGTGTGGTGGCCGACCATCGCGTCGAGGGTATTGATCGCGCGGTAGCCCAGCAGGCCCGGAACGCCCGCGACGGCGCCCCAGAACAACGGGGCGACCACGGCGTCGGAGGTGTTCTCGGCGACCGATTCGACGACGGCGCGGGCGATGCCCTTGTCGTCCAGGCGGGCCGGGTCGCGGCCGACCAGGCGAGGCAGCGCGGCTCGGGCGGCGGGCAGGTCGCCGACCACCAGCGGGGCGGCGATCAGCCGGGCCTCGCGGCGCAGGGTGGTGCCGCCGAGGACGGCCCACGTGCAGCCGGCGGTGACCACGGCGTCGGCGAGGGGGCGGCCGGCGACGGCGCGACGCAGGGCCAGGCCCAGGCCGACGCCGGCGCCGACGCACAGCGCCGTGTAGCCGAGGCCGCGGGCGCGGTCGTCGCGGTACAGGGCTTGTTCCAGCCGACCGGCCGCACTCCCGAAGCCGGCCACGGGGTGACCTCGGCGGGGGTCGCCGAAGGCGGCGTCCAGGACGACCCCTGCGGCGAGACCTACGGCGTGCGACGTGACCGGCATGCCGGGCATCGTTTCACGACACCGCAGGTCGGCGGCGAACCGGGCCCGGGCCCGGGCCCGATCCACCGGGATCCGCCGGACAGGGCCTAGCCGACCGCCGGTTCCGCGCGGCGCGGCCTGGGGACGAGTTCGCCGCCGCAGTTGGGGCAGGTGTCGTCCATCGTGGCGCTGCACGGTTCGCAGAAGGTGCATTCGTACGAGCAGATCCGGGCCGGATCCTGCGCACGGAGTGCCACCTCGCATCGTTCGCACTGTTCGCGCATCTCCAGGGCCATCCGGCCACCTCCCCGATTCGAGGGGGCCAGGGTAGGGGAGGTCGAACCCGCAATGCCGTCGTCACAACAGCAGCCGCACCACCGCGACCAGGCCCACCACGACGATCACCGCGCGCAGTGCCGTGGGCGGCAGCCGGCGGCCGACCTTGGCGCCGATCTGGCCGCCGATCACCGAGCCGCACGCGATCAACAGCACCACCCACCACGCGACGTCGGCGACGAGCATGAACACGATCGCCGCGACGCCGTTGACGATGCCGGCGAGCACGTTCTTCACCGCGTTCATCCGCTGCAGGTTCTCCGCGATGAACACGCCGAACAGCGCCAGCAGCAGGACGCCTTGCGCCGCGCCGAAGTAGCCGCCGTAGATGCCGGTTCCGAACACGGCCACCCACAACAACGCGCCGCCGTGCCGGGGCCCCTCCGACGCCGAGCCGTTCTCCGCCCGCCGGGCGGCCAGCCGCTTGGCCAGGCGCGGTTGCAGCACCACGAGCACCAGCGCGAGCACGATCAGCGCCGGCACGATCGCCTTGAACGCGCTGTCGGGCAGCGTGAGCAGCAGGATCGCGCCGGTCAGGCCGCCGAGCAGCGAGGCCAGCCCGAGCCGGATCAACCGGGGCCGCTGGCCTTCGAGTTCGCGGCGATACCCGATCGCGCCGCTGATCGAACCCGGCACCAGGCCGATCGTATTGGACACGTTCGCGGTCACCGGCGAGTAGCCGAAGGCGAGGAGTACCGGGAAGGTGATCAGCGTGCCGGATCCGACCACCGTATTGATCCCGCCGGCCGCGATACCCGCGGCGAAGATCGCCAACGCTTCCCACCAGTCCATGTGCACCCGCTTCGCCGCGACGATCCTGGCGCCGGGAGGACGTCGAGCGTCCCCGCGGCCGTAACGCCAGAGATCATCGCAGCCGAGGCCGGCGGCTCATCGCGGCGGGCGATGACCCCGCTCGATGTGCGGAGGTTCGACCTCGCCGGCCGGCGGTCCACCCCGGCGCGGCGGCTCGGCCGGCGGCGGGGGCACGGCGGGCGGCTCGGCGGACGGACGCGGTACCGAGGATGCGCCGTTGGCGATCGGCGCCTTGCGCCCCTGCGGGACGGGCGTGCCCGAACCGGGCCAGGCCGGCTCCTCCTCGACCGGCACCTGCGGCACGCGGTGTGCCGGGCCGGAGCCGTTCGTGGCGAGATTGCCGACCGCGTCGCCGATGCCCTCCAGGGCGCGGGTGACCTCGCTGGGCAGGATCCACAACTTGTTCGAGCTGCCCTCGGCGATCTTCGGCAACATCTGGAGGTATTGGTAGGCGAGCAGCTTGTTGTCCACCTCGCCCGCGTGGATCGCCTCGAAGACGGTCTCGATCGCGCGCGCCTCACCCTCGGCCCGGATCACCGCGGCCTGGCGCTCACCCTCGGCGCGCAACACGGCGGCTTCCTTGTCACCTTCGGCGGTGAGCACCTGCGAACGCTGGTGGCCCTCGGCGGTCAGGATCGCCGCGCGCTTGTCCCGCTCGGCGCGCATCTGCTTCTCCATCGAGTCCTGGATGGAGGGCGGCGGCTCGATCGCCTTGAGCTCGACCCGGTTGACCCGGATGCCCCAGCGGCCGGTCGCCTCGTCGAGCACGCCGCGCAGCCCCGCGTTGATCTCCTCGCGCGAGGTGAGGGTCTGTTCGAGGTCCATGCCACCGATGATATTGCGCAGCGTGGTGATGGTGAGCTGCTCGATCGCCTGGATGTAGTTGGCGATCTCGTAGGTGGCCGCGCGCGGGTCGGTGACCTGGAAGTAGATGACGGTGTCGATCTGGACGACGAGGTTGTCCTCGGTGATCACCGGTTGCGGCGGGAACGGCACGACCTGCTCGCGCAGGTCGATCATCTGCCGGATCCGGTCGATGAACGGTACGAGGATGTTGAGTCCGGCGTGCAGCGTGCGGGTGTATCGCCCGAAACGCTCCACGATGGCGGCACTCGCCTGGGGGATCACCTTGACCGTCTTGACCAGGGCGACGACCACCAGCAGTACGAGTACGACCAGGACGATGACGGCGGTGGCCTTCACGATCTCTCCCGAGGTCCTGCTTGCCTGCGGTTGCCTTTGAAATGCAAGGCTGTGTCGAGCCTAGGGGTTCGCGGGCCGACGTGGGACGTCAACACGATCGGCGCAATCGATCGGGCGTCACATCACCACTGCGGTGGCGCCCACGATGTCCGCTACGTCCACCCGAGCCCCGGGTTCGAACACGGCGGTGGAGTCCAGGGTGCGGGCCGACCAGACCTCGCCGGCCAGCTTGATCCGGCCGCCGTTCTCGTCGACGCGTTCCAGGACCACGGCGCTGGTGCCCTTGAGTGCCTCGATGCCGGTGCGGGTTCCGGGCGAGTTGTTGTGCCGGACCACGATCGGGCGCACGAACACGAGCAGTGCGATCGACACGAGGGCGAACACGATGCACTGGATCAGGAAGTTGCCACCGGCGCCGGCGGCCGCAGCCGCGGCGGCGGCCCCGACCGCGAACATGCCCATCTCCACGAAGGAGCTGAGCACCCCGACGATGCCGAACGCCCCGACCGCGATGAGCCACCACATCCATGCGTCCACGTGTTCATCGTAGATCGTGGGCGCGCCGAGCAGCAGATGCTTCTCGGCCGAAAACGATCAGCCGGGGAAGCGGCTCGGGTCAGCCCTGCGTCTCCGGTGCCTCCGGCATCGGCAGCCCGCGGGCGGACCAACGCCCGTACTGCTGCTCGACGATCAGCGGCAGACCGAAGCAGTGCGAAAGGTTGCGCGAGTTGAGCGTGTCGGCGATCGGGCCGGCCGCCATCACCCGTCCCTGACGGATCATCAGGATGTGCGTGAAGCCGGGCGGGATCTCCTCGACGTGGTGGCTGACCAGGATCATCGACGGCGCGTACGGGTCGGCGGCCAGCGTGCCGAGCCGGCGGACCAGGTCCTCGCGCCCGCCCAGGTCGAGCCCGGCGGCCGGCTCGTCGAGCAGCAACAGCTCGGGGTCGGTCATCAGCGCACGGGCGATCTGCACCCGCTTGCGCTCGCCCTCGGACAGCGTGCCGAACCGGCGCTCGACGTATTCCGCCATGCCCAACTGGTCGAGCAGCCGGCGGGCGCGCTGCTCGTCCTCGGCGTCGTAGCGCTCGTGCCACTTGGCCGTCATCCCGTAGGCCGAGGTCAGCACGATGTCCAGCACCCGCTCGCGGCGCGGCAGCTTGTCGGTAAGCGCCGCCGAGGCCATCCCGACCCGCGGTCGCAGCTCGAACACGTCGACCGTGCCCAGCTTCTCGCCCAGCACGGCGACCGTGCCGGTGGTGGGGAACAGATAGGTGGACGCCAGTTGCAGCACCGTGGTCTTGCCGGCGCCGTTGGGGCCGACGACGATCCAGCGTTCGCCTTCCGCGACCGACCAGGTGACCTGGTCCACCAGAGGGCGACCGTCGCGCACCACCGATACGTCAACCAGTTCGAGAACGTCGCTCATCGCCTGCCAGCTCCCCATCGTGCGCTACGCCGCCGGACGGCATCCCCTTGTGTGGGATCACCGCCTCGCTCCGTGGTCCGCGTTGTTGCACCCGGTCCGGGAGAAACCTATGACACCGAGCGACCTCCGGTCGTGTCCGGGAGCGTTGTGACGCCCCTTACGCTTGTCCGCATGCTTGCCGAACCTCGCTCCGGACTTCTCGTCGCATGGGGCAATGCCCTGCTGGCCGGGCGCGTACCGCCCGACGACGCGGTGTCCGAGATCGTCGGAACGGACGAACCGCATCGGGTGACGGGCGTACCGGGCGAAAACATGCCCGTCGGCCTGTCGCTGGCCCTGGGTCGGCTGCGAGCGCTGGGCGTGACCGGTCTGCGGCTGGCCCTGCCGGTGTCGGGTGATCCGCTGGCGCTGCCCGGCCCGCCCGCCTTCAACGACCTGGCGCTGGACGCGGGCGAGGCGGCGATCACGGTCGGCGCCCCGGGCGCCGCGTACGGCCTGGTGCCCGGGGTGACCCGGCACGGCTCGAACGGCGACGCCACCGTGCGGGTCGCCTGGCAGATGATCGAGGTGAGCGACCGGCCCGCCCCGGGACCGTTCCTGGCCGAGGCGGAGCGCGAGCTGGCCGAGGCGATGCGCGACGCGATCGAGGACCTGACCCGACTGGACGTGGCCGGCGGCGGCCCGGCGGCGCAGCGCGCCCTGGCCGGGCTGTACCGCAAGGACTCGGACACCCGGGTCGCACCCGGCCATCCGGGTCGCGCCGGCCGGGTGCTCGACCAGGCGCGGCGCATCCACGCGGTGTTGACCGTGGCCGGTCGCGAGGACGGCGCGGCGGTCAGCGCGGCGGAGATATCCGCCCGGCTCGGCGCGCTCGCCCCGCTGGAGCGGGCCTGTCGCCGGGCGATGGTGGCGGCGTACGGCGCGGCCCTGGAGCCGGACCGGGCCTGAGCCGCACTCGGGCGCGAGCTTCACCGGCTCCCGCGCTTGCGCTTGGTCTTGGGGTCCAGGCGCCGGAGCATGAGCAGCGCGATCAGGCCGTAGACGGCGATCTGGCCGGTCAGGATGCCGATGTTGCGGTACCAGACCTTCGGGTCGTGCTTCCACAGCGGATCCGGCGACTCGCCGGGTTTGCGCGGCAGTTGGGTGGCCAGATCTATCGTGCTGCCGGCCGCGGCGAAGGCCCAGCGGGCCGGGGCCAGCCAGGAGATCTGCTCGATGCCGGCCTTGCCGTTGAGCGGGAACAGGCCGCCGCACAGCACCACTTGCACGATGGCGATCACCACGAGCAGCGGCATGGCCAACTCCGCGCTGCCGATCGAGGCGGAGACCACCAGGCCCACCGCCATCGCCGCTATCGCGGACAGCACCACCGCGATGCCGATCTCGATGATCGGCGGGCTGATCACCACGCCCTTGGCGGGCAACTTCTCCCCGACCAGGGCGACCGCGGTGAGCACCACGCCCTGGAGTGCGGAGATCATCCCGAGCACGATCATCTTCGAGCCGAGGTAGGCGGACACCGAGAGCCCGGCGCTGCGTTCGCGCCGGTAGATGGCGCGCTCCTTGATCAGCTCGTTGACCGCGGTCGCGGTGCCCATCAGGCCGCTGATCACGAACAGCACGAGCAGTTTGGTGGTCGCCTCCTGGTTCGAACCCGGCGGCGACCCCTCCGGGCTGACCAGCTTGCCGGGGATCACCCGGCACAACATCCCCAGGAACAGCGGCGCTATCGCCAGCAGCGCCAGGTATTTGCGGTCCGAGGCGATCACCGCGAGGTAGCGCCTGGAGAGCGTGCCGAGTTGGGAGAACCAGCCCTGCGGCTTGGGCGGTTTCGCCTGCGGTCGCTCGCCCTGTTCGGCGTGCGCCCGGTCGCGGCCCACCTCTATGTATCGGCCGTAGAGTTCCGAACGGCGGAACGGACCCTCGTAGTCGCGGTCCGGCTCGTCGTCGAACATCTTGAAGACCTCGGGCCAGTCGCCCTTGCCGAAGAACGGCAGCGCCTCGTCCGGCGGTCCGAAGAAGGCGATCCGACCGCCCGGGGCGAGTACCAGCACCCGGTCGCACACGTTCAGGCTGCGGGTGCTGTGGGTGACCACGATGACCGTGCGGCCGTCGTCGGCGAGTTCGCGCAGCTTCTCCATCACCGAGCGTTCCAGGCCCTCGTCCAGGCCGGAGGTCGGCTCGTCCAGGAACAACACGGACGGCTTGGTGAGCAGTTCGACGGCCACGCTCACCCGTTTGCGCTGGCCGCCGGAGAGGCTGCTGACCTTGGTGTCGGCGTACGGCGCGGTGGCGCCGCGCGGCATCTTGTCCAGGCTCAGCTCGGCGATCACCTCCTCGACCCGGCGCTCGCGCTCGGACGCCTCGGTGTCCTCGGGGAAGCGCAACTGTGCGGCGTAACGCAGCGCGGTGCGCGCGGTGAGCTGGGCGTGCAGGATGTCGTCCTGCGGCACCAAGCCGATCCGCTGGCGCAGTTCGGCGTTGTTCGCGTAGAGGTCGCGGCCGTCGTAGAGGATCTTGCCGCTGGCGGCGCGCCGGCTGCCGGTGAGCGCGCCGAGCAGGGTGGACTTGCCCGCGCCCGAACCGCCCACGATGGCCAGCAGATTGCGCTCGGCGAGCGGGAAGGAGACGTTGTCGAGCAGGACTCTTTTGCCGGCCGTGACGGTGAGGTTCTGCACCTCCAGCGACACCTCGCCGGTGTCGATGAACTCGCGCAACTCCTGGCCGTCGAGCCGGAAGGTGGCGTGCCCGATGCCGACCAGGTCTGCTTCGCCGAGCAGCGCGTGTTCGATCGGCTGCCCGTTGAGGTAGGTGCCGTTGTGGCTGCCCAGGTCGACGATCTCGCGCCGGCCGCCGGGCGTGGTGCGCAGCTCGGCGTGGTGCCGGGAGACCATCAGGTCGGTGAGCACCAGGTCGTTGTCCAGCGCGCGGCCGATCCGCAGGGTGCGCACCGGGAGCGGGATGACCATGCTCGGCGCCCGGTCCACGCTCGGGCGCGGATCCGCGGGCGGCCCGGCACCGATCTGCGCGCGGCCCAACGGGCGGGCGCGGTCCGGCACTTGCCGGGGCGGCTGGGGCACATAGGGCGGTTCGGGGGTGCGCGGTGGTTCGGCGCGGCGCGGCGGCGGTTCGCTCCGGCGCGGCGG
This sequence comes from Embleya sp. NPDC059213, assembly GCF_042754445.1. NCBI lineage: Bacteria > Bacillati > Actinomycetota > Actinomycetes > Kitasatosporales > Streptomycetaceae > Embleya > Embleya sp. NPDC059213. The sequence goes on along the minus strand of NZ_JBHZAV010000147.1, from coordinate 1,998 downwards.
CTCGGGAATCTGTACGTGGTCATGGTGCACCACGCGCGGCGGCACCACCTCGGTGGCGGTCGACTCCGGCGCGAGGCGCAGCGGGTCGCCGTCGTCCGGGTCGCCGAGCAACACCTCGCAGCCCTGGCCCACGACCACGCGATGCACCCGATTGCCGCGCATCCACGAGCCGTTGACGCTGTTGCCGTCGACGAACTCCCAGCCGTCGGCGCCCACTCGCAGGACCGCGTGCCGGCGCGACACACGGCGATCGTCGAGCACGATCGCACAGGACGGGTCACGACCGACGATGTGTTCCCGCCCGGGATCCAGGATCACGGGCGTTCCGGCGCTGGTGCCGACGGTCAGGTGCGGCACTGCCGGTCCTTCTGGCGCGTAGCTGTCCCCCACTCTTGGAGAGTGTAGGGACGCGGGGGCCGCTCGGGCAGGCTTTCTCATCCTTGAGGGCAGGGAAACCACTCTGACGGAGGATGACAACCACGCCCGGGCCGCACTCGCGGGTGCGCAGTACGGCCGAATCCGTTGACGCGCGCGTCGGTGCGCTCGATAGTCGAGTTTGTCCCGCTCATCCGGCAGTCGGGTCGCACGTGACAGGAGCGGTTGTGTCCTGGAACCAGCAACAGCACAACGCACCGCAGCACGACCCGCCTTCGGCCCGACCACCGGCGGGCCCGGCGCCGTGGGGCGGCGTGGCCCCCTGGCTGCACGCGCTCGGCGCGGTGCTCGCCGCGTTCGTGGCGATGGCCGTGGCGGCGTGGCTGGCGTTGTGGTTGCTGGGCGCGAACAGCCTGCCGTCGAGCACGATGCCCGCGCTGATCGCGGCGGTGATCGCGCTGGCGGTGGGTGGCACGGTCGACCTGAAGGGCGCCGAGGAGGGCACTCCGAGCAACGACATCCTCAGCCGACTCACCGGCGACGTCTCGCTCGCGCAGGGCAGCGGCAAGGTCGACATCATGCTGCTCGGCATCGGTTTGATCGGCGCGCTCGTGCTGGGCTGGTTGTTCCTGCGTCCGCTGCGTCATCGGCTGGTGATCGGCGCGCTGGATCTGGTCGTGCACGGCGTGCGGGTCCTGGTGTTCACCATGGCCGCGCTGGGCGTGGTGGTGTCGCTGGGCAGGGACTCGCTGCCGATCGACGAGTTCGTCTCCCAGGTGAGCGGCGGGCAGGCGCAGGATCTGATCGGCATCTTCGATCTCGGCGCGGCGGCCCGGTTCGAGACCGAGGTGAGCGGCACGCTGGTCTTCGGCGCGTTGTGGTTGCTGATCACCCTGCTGGCCACGGTCGCGGTGTCCGCGCGCGGGCCGCTGCCGCTCAGGTGGCTGCGGCACCGCGCGGTGCTGCGGGCCCCGATCGCGGGTCTGCTCGCGGTACTGATCACCGCGGTGGTCACCGGGATCGTGGGCACCCCGTTCGTGGCCGCCGCCGCGCCCGCGCCGAAGCGGATGATCGGCGGCATGTTCTTCGCGCTGCCCAACGCGGTCTGGTTGCTGGCCTCGCTCGGCCTGGGCATCCCGTGGAAGGCCACGACCAGCGCGCCGACCGAGGTCGGCGGTTTCTCCTTCGGTCTGCCCGGCCCGCTGGGCAAGTTGGTCAAGGCTTCCGCCGGGGACGGTCTGCCGATCCGGATCGACCGGCTGGCCGAGTTCGACTCGCGGGCGTGGTTCGTCCCGCTGTTCTCCGCGCTGTTGCTGCTGCTCGGCGCGACCGTGATGGCGCTGCGCGCGCCCGCGTCGGTGCGTCCGTTGCAACACGCGTGGCGGTTCGCGGTCACCCTCGCGGGCGGCCTGCTGGTCGTCGCCTATCTGATGCAGCTCCAGCTCAAGGTCGCGGTGAACATCCTGGGCGGAGTGGTGTCCCCGGGCGCGTCGGTGTCGCTGCACGCGGACTACCTGTGGACCCTGGTGCTCGGTCTGCTGTGGGGCGGGTGTGCCGGCTTCATCGGCGGCGCGGTCGCCGACTGGGTGCGCTACCGCCGGACCGACCCGGTCGCCCCGGCTG
>NZ_JBHZAV010000146.1:0-22871 GCF_042754445.1 Embleya sp. NPDC059213 | reverse complement strand
TCATGGTGGAACAAAAGAACGACGAGTTCATCGAGCCCTCGCCCGAGGAGATCGTTCTCTTCACCTATGCGCAGCAGCGGACGGAAGCGTTCCAAGGCCGCCTTGAAGTGGTCCGAGTTCACGTGCGCCGCCGCCGCGTCGTCCCGGAACGCCTCGACCAGCACGTAGGTGCTCGGGTCCTCCAGACTGCGCGACCACTCGAACCACAGGTTGCCCGGTTCGCCCCGGGTGGCCTCGGTGAACGCCGCGGCCTGCTCGGGCCACCCGTCGGCGTGCTCGGGTTTCACCGGAAACTTCACCACGATGAAAATCATTGGGTAACTCTAGGTCATCGCGCCGGTCGCACAGGGGACCGCGACGAGTCGACCGGTATGCGGGTCCGCCGGCGGAGCGTCCAGGCCGCGCCACTCGGTGGCGACGACGAACAACGTCGTACCGTCGGCGCCGCCCAGCGCGCAGGAGAAACAACCCCGATCGAACTCGACCGTGCGCAGCACCTCGCCGCCCTCGCGAACCCGCACACAACACTTGTTGGGTACGTCCGCGTACCAGACGGCGCCCTCGGCATCGACGCAGATCCCGTCCGGAACCCCGTCGCCGAGGTCCGCCCACACCCGGCGCCGGGACAACCCGCCGTCGGGCGCGATGTCGAACGCGGTGAGCCGGTGGCCGTACGACTCGGCGACGATCAGCGTCGAGCCGTCCGGCGTCACCGCCATGCCGTTGGGAAAGACGACGTCCTCGGCCACCCGGCGCGCCGAGCCGTCCGTATCGATCAGCGCGACGAACCCGGGCCGGAACGCCTCGCCCGCCTGCATGTCGAACCCGATCGCGTTGACGTACACGTGGCCGCGTTCGTGCACCACGATCTCGTTGAAGCCGGTCCCGAGCGCGCGCAGATCCGCGTGGGTGACCAGCGATCCGTCCGCTTCGAGACGGACCACCCGTGCCTCACTGGACGAGACGATCAGCAGCCGCCCGTCCGGCAACCAGTCGATGCACATCGCCATCGACGGAAACGGCACCCCCACCACCACCTCGCCGACGCCCTCGGGGCCGATCGCGACGATCTCCCGGGCGCCCCAGTCGCAGAACCACACCCGATCCCGATGCCACCGCACCGACTCGCCGAAAGCGATGTTCTCCCGCAGGACGGTCCACTCGGCCATGAGCCACGACTCCTTCGTCGACCCCGAGACGGTCCACCGGCGAGGTCGACGGCGGATCCCTGCTCCCGTGTAATGGACCTGCGCATACCCGAAAACTCATCGCCGCCGGACCGAACCCAGGACCGGGCCCGGGCCGGGCCGGCCGCCGTGCACGAAGGCCACCTCCGGGAAGCCCGCGGCCGGCCCGTCGAAGAGCCCACTCGCCCGGCCGCGCAGGTGCAGATCGAAGAACGCCGTCGTATACGCCCTGGTGATCGCGGCGGCCCGATCACCACCCAGCGTGCCGTACTGCCACGCCGCGTCGTCGGGCGGCACCTGGTCGCGGATCCCGAAGCGGTCCACGATCCACGGCATGTCGCAGAACGTGTAATGGCCACCGCCGGGCACGTCGAGCCACCGCCGCCATCCGGTCAGCCGCTCCCACATCCGCTGCCAGTCGGCATGCTCCGGGCCGGCCGCGACCCGCTGCGCCCCCAGCAACAACACGGGACGGGCGATGCCCTCGGCGGGCGGCTCGGTCCAGAAGTTGCCGTCCAGGTCGATCGCGGCGTCGACCCGGCGATCCGTGCGCAACGCCTCGACCGCCGCCGCGCCACCCATCGAGTGGCCGGCCACCCCGATCCGGTCGCGATCGACGAACAGCCCCGTGCCGGGTCCGGTCAGCCGGTCGACGACGTAGCGGATGTCGGCGGCGCGGGTGCGCACCACCAGCGCGTCGTCCGGAATCGTGTCGCAGATCCGACAACGCTCGATCCGGCCGCCCGGAAACTCCACCGGCGCCTCGTAGGTGTGGTCCACCGCGGCCACCACGTATCCGCGCGAGGCCAACTCCTCGGCCAACGCGGTCAACGAGGTGCGGCTGCCGCCGAATCCCGGGGACAACACCACCAGTGGCGCGGGTACCGGCCGGGGCAGCGCGTACGCCGCAGCATGCGTGCGCACGCCGGCCGACAACGCGGAGCCGAACACCACGCGCGACAGCTCGGGTGACATGTACGGCGCCCGGGCGCCGCTCGACCCGAGCGACGGATACCACAGCGAGACCATCAGCTCCCGGGCCCGCGCCGCCGGATTCCACGGATCGGATCGCGAACGATCCACCATCCACACCGACGTCGTGCCGATCGCCGAGGCCCCCGAAGGCGCCGGCACCTCGACCGGGACGGGCAACGACCGCGGCACATGGGCCGAGGCCGACGGCGCGACCGACCACGCCGACAACACGGCGAGCACGAGCGCCGCGCACATCACAAGCCGCGAGACCCGCGCCCCGATCACCGGCCGTACCGAATTCCCGACATGGGCAGCACGGTAGGAAGCCGGCCGCCGCCGAACATCACCCCCGGGGCCGATGACGCGCGAACCACATCCCGGCACAATGGACGGCCGCTTCGCGCTCTCGCACCGGGCGGGCCGGCACCGCTCAGGCCAGCCGCTTGGCGAAGATGTACTCGGTGCTGCCCGGCGGGTAGTCCGGCACGGTGCCGACGAGTTCGTAGCCCTGTTTCCGGTAGAACCCGGGGGCCTGGAACTCCCAGGTCTCCAGGCGCACATGACGGCAATCGCGCTCGGTCAGCGCGATCTTCTCGGCCCGCTCCAGGAGTTCGGCACCGAGCCCGGTGCCGCGCCGGGTCGGGTCGACCCACAGCAGGTCCACATGCAACCAGTAGGCCCAGGTGTATCCGGCCAGGCCGCCGACGATCGTGCCTTCGTCGTCCAGCGCGAACAGGTGCAGCGCCACCTCGTCCTCGGCATCGGTGCCCCGAAGCCTCGCCAGGTGCGGCGATGCCGCCACGTTGTCGGCACCGAGCCGCTGCGCAAGCCAGGCCCGGCGATCCGCGTCCACGTTCGCTTCGAACTGCACCACACACCCACCCTAGCCGGACGCCGACCCCCGCAGGGAGCCGACGCCCGTCCGGGTCGCGCTCAGCCGCCGTCCACCGTGTACCAGACCGCCGCGTCGCCGGGCAGCACGCCGTCTCCCGGCAGGTCCGCGCCGGCCAGCAGGACCGCGCCGTACTCCGGCAGGCGCACCGGCTCCGCCCGCAGGTTGACCGCGCACACCAGCGACTCGCCGCGGCGGAAGACCAGGGTGCCCGCAGGCGCGTCGAGCCAGCGCAGTGGCGCACCGTCACCCAGTTCCGGATGCGTGCGCCGGATCGCCAACGCGGCCCGGTACAGCGACAACATCGACGTCGGATCGTCCCACTGCGCCTCGACGCTCAGCTCGCGCCACTCGCGCGGCTGCGGCAGCCACGGCGCGGCACCGCCCGGCGCGCCGAATCCGTACGGCGCCCGCTCGCCCGACCACGGCAGCGGTACCCGGCAGCCGTCCCTGCCGCGTTCGGTGTGCCCGGAGCGCTCCCAGCGCGGATCCTGGAGCACGTCGTCGGGCAGGTCCAGCACCTCGGGCAGGCCCAACTCCTCACCCTGGTAGACGTAGACCGAGCCGGGCAGCGCGAGCGTGCACAGCGCGGCGGCCCGCGCCCGCCGCACCCCGATCGCACCGCCGCCGTAGCGCGTCACGTGCCGGTGCACGTCGTGGTTGGACAACACCCACGTCGCGGGCGCACCCACCTCGGCCGCTCCGGCGAGCGAGGCGTCGATCACCTCGCGCAGTGCATCGGCGGACCAATCGGTGCCCAGGTAATGGAAGTTGAACGCCTGGTGCAACTCGTCCGGGCGCACATACCGCGCGGTGCGTTCCGGGCCGGGCGTCCATGCCTCCGCGACGGCGATCCGGGCGCCGGGATACCCGTCGAGGATGCGCCGCCACGCGCGGTAGATCTCGTGCACCCCCTCCTGGTCGAAGAACGGGAGTTCGGCGCTGCCCAGCAGTTCGATACCCGCGCCGGTGCCGATGTCCGGCAACCCGGGCGCCTTGACCAGGCCGTGCGCCACGTCGACCCGGAACCCGTCCACGCCCAGATCCAGCCAAAAGCGCAGGATGTCCTCGAACTCGGCCCGGACCTCCGGGTGTTCCCAGTTCAGGTCCGGTTGCTCCGGGGCGAACAGGTGCAGATACCAGTCGCCGTCCGGCAGCCGGGTCCAGGCTCGCCCGCCGAACACCGACTCCCAGTCGTTGGGCGGCAGTTCGCCGTCCGCGCCACGGCCGGCGCGGAAGTGGTAGCGCTCCCGGGCGGCCGAGCCGGGACCGGCCGCCAACGCCTCGACGAACCACGCGTGCGCCTCGGAGGTGTGATTGGGCACCACGTCGACGATCACCCGCAGATCGTGTGCGTGTGCGTCGCGCACCAGTGCGTCGGCGTCCTGCAACGTCCCGAACAGCGGGTCCACGGCCCGGTAGTCGGACACGTCGTAGCCGTGGTCGGCCTGCGGGGACGCGTAGAACGGGGTGAGCCACACCGCGTCCACCCCCAGCTCGCTCAGATAACGCAACCGGCTGCGCACCCCGAGCAGGTCGCCGATCCCGTCACCGTTGCCGTCCGCGAAGCTGCGCACGTACACCTGATAGATCACCGAATCGCGCCACCATCCGGTGGTCGTACGGGAGTTCGTGGTCGAGACAGTCATCGATGAGCATCCTTGACGGGATCGGAGAGCGAGACGCGAACAGGAACGGGAACGGGAACGAGAACGGGACGAATACGGAAACCGGGCCCACCCGGCGCAACCGGACTTCAGCTCTTCACCGCCCCCGCGGTCAGGCCGCCCACGATGAACCGCTGGAGGAACTGGAACAACACCAGCACCGGCACCGCAGCGATCAGCACCCCGGCAGCGAACACACCCCAGTTCCGGCCCACTCCGTAGGAGATGAAGTGGTACAGCCCGACCGCCAGGGTCTGCTTGTCCGGGTCGTTCAGCACCAGGCTCGCGATCACGAAGTCGTTGAGCGTCGCGACGAAGGACAGCAGCGCCACCACCGCCAACACCGGCGCCACCAGCGGCAACACGATCCGGAAGAACACCTGCGCGTGGGAGGCGCCGTCGATCCGCGCGGCCTCGTCCAGGTCGCGTGGCACGGTGTCGAAGAACCCCTTCATCAGGTAGGTGTTCACCCCCAGCGCGCCGCCCAGGTAGATCATCACCAGGCCCAGCCGGCTGCCCAGCCCGATCGCCGGGAACACGTCGTCGAACGTGGACAGCAGCAGGAACAACGCCACGTAGGCGAGTAGTTGCGGGAACATCTGGACCAGGAGCAGGGTGGTCAGCCCGGCCTTTCGGCCGCGGAATCGAAACCGGGAGAACGCGTAGCCCGCACACGCGCCCAGGAACACCGACCCGATCGCGGTGGCCAGGCCGACCACCATCGAGTTGACGAACCACTTGCCGAACGGATGCAGTGGGTCGTCGAACAACTCCCGGTAGTGGGTCCCGGTGGCGTCCGCGAACAGCTCGTTGGAGCCGGTCAGCGTGCCGCTCGGGTTCAACGACGCGGACAACACGAACACCAGCGGGTAGACCGCGACCAGCACCGCGAGCACGCCGATCAGGTGCCGCCAGCCGATCCGGACGAACCAGCGGATCATGTCTGCTCCTCGAACGCGCGGCTGCGACGCAGGCCGATGACGGAGATCGCGGCGACCACCACGAAGATCAGGATCGAGACGGCGCAGGCCATGCCGTACTGGCGGTTGCTGCCGCCGAAGGCGAGCTTGTACACGAGCGAGATCAGCAGGTCGGTCGAGCCGACCTCGATCGGGGCGTCGGGATCCTTGGGGCCACCGCCGGTGAGCATGTAGATGACGTTGAAGTTGTTGAAGTTGAAGGCGAAGGTGGCGATCAACATCGGGGTGACGGCGGTGAGCAGCAGTGGCAGCCTGATGTGCCGCAACACCTGCCATCGCCCGGCACCGTCGATCCGGGCCGCCTCGGTGACCTCGGCCGGGATCGCCTGGAGCGCGCCGGTGCAGATCAGGAACATGTACGGGAAGGAAATCCACACGTTGACCGCGAGCACGCTCAGCCGGGCGAGCCAGGGATCGGTGAGCCAGGGGATGTGCGCGCCGTCGAGCAACGAGACGTTGACGTAGCCGTAGTCGGTGTTGAGCATGCCCTGCCAGACCAGTGCGGCCAGGAACGCCGGGAAGGCGTAGGGCAGCATGATCAACGAGCGGTAGATCCGGTGCCCGCGCAGGCGTTTCCCGTTCAGCACGGTCGCCAGCAGCAGGCCGATCCCGAACGGCAGCGCGACCGAGACGCCGGCGAAGAAGAACGTCCACACCAGCACGCCCAGGAACGGCCCGCGGATGTCCTCCTCCGTCAGGATGCGTCGGAAGTTGTCCGCGCCGACGAAGACCTTCCAGCCCGGACTGAGTCGGCTGCCGTCCGGCGCCGCGAACACGCCGTCCGAGGTGGGCCGGTAGACGACCCCGCGAACCCGGTCGGTGATCGTGTCCGCGGCGCGGTCGTAGGCGAGTGTGGATCGGTAGGCGGCGGCGCTGATCCCGTCCGCGGTGCGCAGGCTGCCGCTGTTCGGGTCGCCGGTCACCGGCACCCGCAGGGCGCTGATCTCCTGCTGCCGGCCCGCGATTTGGCTGTAGGTCAGCGGCCGCCAGCCGGGCGCGGCCACCGCGCGGCCGGCCGGGTCGCGCACGGGTTGTTCGACCGGCTCCAGCGGGTGGCCCGGCCAACCCAACCGCACGCTGCGATCGGGCCCGGTCACCAGCAGGCCGAGCCGATCGCCGCGCGCGACGACCGAGGCGGGCCGCACCGGCGAGTCGGGGACGCGGGTCTCGCTGTGCGCGAGGATCGCCGCGACCGCGTCGGGCTTGTCGCTGTTGTGTCCGTCGCCGTAGTTGGTGAAAGCCGCGACGCCGGTGTACAGCACCACGTAGACCTGGTAGACGAGCAGCAGCGCGATGCCGGGCGCGAGGTACTTGGCCGGCACGTGCCGTTTGGTGGCGTAGACGATGTTCACCGCGACCGTGCCCACGAGCAGGGCGCCGAACATCCACCACGAACGATCCGCGGCCAGGGCGAGCAGCCCGTAGACCGCGAGGGCGTCGACGACGGCGAGCAGAACGATCCGGGCGGCGAGGCCGCCGAGGCCGCGGCGGCGGGCCGAGGCGGGCCGGCCTTCGGCCGGGGGCCGCCGACCGGGTGGGGCGTGCGGCGGCCGGGTGGGCAGGGTGTGGGTCACGGTCTCTCCTCGTCCGCTCCGCGTCAGCCGGCGGCGATCTTGGCGCGGATTCGGCCGGCCATCGCGGTGGTCAGCTCCGCCGGGTCGCCGCGGCCCTGGACGATGGCCAGTTGGGTCAGGCCCCAGTCGGCCCAGACGCTGTCCATCGCGGGCAGGTTCGGGGTCGGCACCCCGGCCTGCGCGGCGCGGGCGAAGCCGGCCACCACCGGGTCGTTCGCGACCTGGTCCAGTACCGCGGTGGTCGCCGGGACCCGGCCGCCGGTGTCGTACAGGGCGCGCTGGGCCTGCGGGGTGGACAGGTAGTTCAGGACGAAGTCCTGGGCCAGGATCGGGTTGGCCGACTTGGCGCCGACGAAGAAGCCCTGCACGCCGACGAACGGTCGGGCCGGGGCGGTGTCCGCGCCGGGCACCGGGTCCACCGCGAACGGGACGTGTGCGGCCTTGAAGGTGGCCGCGTCCCACGGGCCGGCGAGCAGGAACGGGGTCCGGCCCTTGAGGAACGCGTCGGTGGCGATGTCGGCGGTGAGCGAGGTGGAGAGCACGCCGTCCTTGCCCAGTTCGCGCAGCCAGGGGGCGAAGCGCAGGCAATCGGGGCTGTCCAGTTCGAGCTTGGTCGGGTCGTAGGCGCCGTCCGGCTTGTTGCCGAAGACCCGACAGCCGAACGAGGTCTGCAACGGGTAGAGGTGGTACGGCGATCCGCTCTTGGCGTCGACCGGCACCGCGACCGGCAGCTTGGCCTTGCCCTCCTCGACCAGGCGGCGCCCGGTGGCGAGCAGTTCCGCGAACGAGGCGGGGGCCTGCGGCGCCAGTTCGGTGTTGCGCAGCAGCGCGATGCTGTCCAGCGCGTAGGGCAGCCCGTAGGTCCGACCCTCGTAGCGCATCGCCTCCAGCGCGACCGGGGAGAACGCCGCGGCGCGGTCGCCGAGTTCGAGCGGCGCCAGGACGCCGTTGTGGACGAGCTTGCCCAGCCAGTCGTGCGGGCCGACCACGACGTCGGGGCCCTGGCCGGTCGGGGCCTGCGACACGAAATCGTCGCGGATCTCGCCCAGTCCCTTCTGGACGACCTTGACCTTGACGCCCTTGTCCCGGGTGAACGCGGCGGCGATGTCCTGGAGCGGCTTGGCCCGGGCGTCGTCGGCCCAGACGGTGAGCGATCCGGTGGCCGCGGCCGGGCCGGACGCGGCGGGCGCGGCGTTCTTGTCGCCGCCGTCGCCGCCACCACCACAGGCGGTGGCGAGCAGCGTCGCGGCGAGTACGGCCGGCAGCAACAGGCGTGATCTCACTGGGTTTCCTCCTCGGATGTGCGCGCGTCGTCGGCCGGGGCCGTGGCGAGGGCCGGTGCCTGCTCGGCGTTCGGGTCGCTCCAGGCCGGTACGTGCAGCCGGATGTGCCGGTCGCCGTCGTGATGGAACGGGTCGCGGATGGTGCTGCCGTCCTCGTGCAGGCCGTCGCAGCGCCAGCCGCGCCCGACCGCGCCGTTGAGTCCCACCCCGCGCGGCAGTCGCCAACTGCCGTGATAGCGACCGGCGGCCACTCGGGTGGTGACCAGGCCGGAGTAGTACACGGTCTCCTCGGCGGGCAGGTCGGCCGCGGTGGTCAAGGTGACCTCAAGGAGCGCGTCCGCGCCGCCCTCGACCACCTCGATCGTGCCGTGCGCGGCGTGTCCCTCGACCGTCGCGGCGAGTTCGACCACACCGGGCCGGACCGGCGCCACCCGGGCCGATCCCAGCGCACGCAGCGCGTCGGCCGGTGTCCAGGTCGGCTCGACGCCGAGCACCGAGTAGACACAACCGTCGGCGCGCACGCCCACCGGCGCCACGCTCGCCTGCGGCTGCCCGGTGGCGAGCACGATCCGCTCGGGCAACCGCAGTCGCCGCAACGGCGATTCGGCGTCGCCGAACAGGTGCAAAAGCGCGCTGCCGACCCGCTCGGCCCACGCGCTCTCGTGGTGCGGCGCCTGCGGATCCTCGTGGAAGCGCACCTCGCGGTCCGGCGCGTAGCCGAGGTCGGTGATCAGGTGGTCCACCAGGTCGCGGGTGTGCCGGACGGTGATCAGGCCCTCCATGCCGCCGATGTCCGCCCAGATCCGGGCCGGCCCGCGGGCCTGCTGCCGCCGGTAGACCGGCGTCTCGGCGAGCGTGACCGGATCGACGAAGACCAGGAACGGCGAGAGCACCCCGGCCAGCCCGAACACGTCCGGGCGACGGAAGGCCAGGTGGTAGCTGACCAGGGCGCCCATCGAGGAGCCGAGCACGGCGGTCGCGGCCGGATCCTCGGTGACCGCGTAGCGGGCCGCGATCAGCGGGCGCAACTCCTCGATCAGGAACCGCTCGTACAACTCGCCGCGGGCCGACGCGCGCGGGTCGCGCGGGTAGGGCACGTGGTGGCTGTACTCGGCCCCGCGCGAGTCGCGGCCGTTGTCCACGGCCACCGCCACCAGCGGCGGCAGCAGGCCGGCGCCGATCAGCCGGTCCAGCGTCTCCTCGACCCGCCAACTGGGTTCCCGGCCGGTGCGGGCGAACACGTGTTGTCCGTCGTGCAGCCACACCACCGGGTAGGGGCCCGCGAGCGGGTCGTAGCCGGCCGGGAGGTACACGTGTACGTCGCGGGTGTTGTCCAGGTGCGTCGAGCGCACGTCGGTCAGCGTCTCGATCACGCCGGTTTCGGCCGCGGTCGCGGTCATCGTCGGGTGCTCTCCCGTCTCGGTGCCAGATGCCGGGGTGCCGGCGGGGGTTGCTCGGGTCACGGCTGCTCCGCCCGCCAGACGTGGAACGCGGGCCCGTCGCCGGGCAGCGGTTCGCCCGCGCGCAGGTCGGGGCCGCCGGTCAGGCTGCGTGCCGTCACCGGCGCAGCGATCGGGGTGTGTCCCGCGCGATTGACCTGGATCAGCAGCGTCTCCTCCGGCAACCACCGCTCGTACAACACGGTGTCGGCGGCACAGTGCAACCAGCGCAGCCCGCCCGTGCGCAGCGCGGGATGCGCGTTGCGCAGGGCGATCAGGTCGCGATAGGTGCGATACGTGTCCCGGTCCCAGCGGTCGCGGTCCCAGGGGAAGGGCCGCCGGCCGTCCTCCAGGTGCACGCCCTCCACCCCGACCTCGTCGCCGGCGAACACCATCGGCAGCCCGGGCAACGTGAACATCAGGGCGGCGCCCAGGTGTTGGCGGTCGCGGCCGGCCATCGACCGGAACCGCTGGGTGTCGTGCGAGTCGAGCAGGGTCAGGTTGTGGGTGTACGAGCGCCACGGCAGCAGCGCGGCGAAGTCCCGCATGACGGCTGCCAGTTCGGCGCCGCCGTAGCCGGGGATCGGACCGGGCACGCCCCAGAACTCGGTGAGCGGCGCGTCGGCGAGCCAGCCCCAGACCGGGCGGGTGAAGCCGGAGTAGGCCATCGTGCCCTGCCAGCCGTCGCCGCGCAGTGCGGCGGACGCGTCGTGCTGGTGCTCGGCGAGCAGCAACGCGTCCGGCGCGGCGGCGGCCAGGGTGGCTCGGGTCGCCCGGGCCACCTCGGCGTTGCGGTCCTGGGTGCCGTACCGGCCGGCGGACTGCGCGACGTCGATCCGCCAGCCGTCCAGGCCGACGTCGCGGGGGTAGCGGGCGACCACCGAGTCGGGCCCCTCGTACAGCCGGGTCCGCAGTTCGGCCGAGGCGTGGTCGAACTTGGGCAGCGTGTCGACCCCGCAGAACGACGCGTAGCGGCTGCGGTCGTCGGCGTCGAAGTAGTAGAAGTCCGCCTCGACCGAGTCCGGTTCGGTCTGACCGCGGCGGAACCACTCGTGTCCGTCCCCGGAGTGATTGAGCGTCAGGTCGCCGATCACCCGCATCCCGCGCCGGTGCGCCTCGGCGGTCAGCGCGCGCAGCGCCTGGTCGCCGCCGAGCAACGGGTCGACCCGGTCGAAGGTGGTCGCGTCGTAGCGGTGGTTGGAGCGGGCCGGGAAGAACGGCGTGAGGTAGAGGACGTTCGCGCCCAGTGCCCGGATGTGGTCGAGCCGGTCCAGAACTCCCCACAGGTCGCCGCCGTACATCTGTTGCAGGGCGCCCTCGCTGCCCCAGCCCACCGGGTCCTGCCATGCCGCGGGCCGGGCCCAGTCCGGCATGGCCGCGTCGCTTTGCCGGGCGGAGCGGGCGAAGCGGTCGGGGAAGATCTGGTAGACCACCGCGTCGGCCGCCCAGGCGGGCGGCGCGGGGTGGGTGGTGAGCGTGAAGTCGCCGGTGTCGGGCACGTCGCGGGTGGCGACGCCGGCGGCGGTGAGCCAGCGGTTGCCCTCGGGAGTGCCCAGCAGGAAGCGGTAGCCGAACTCGGTGCTGCCGACCTCGACGCCGACCCGCCACCAGGTCTCGTCACCGACCACCCGGTCCACCGTCGCCTCGGTGAACACCGGTTCCCCGTCCAGCTTGGTCCGCACGTGTACGCGCCCGGTGCCGGCCGCGGTGCGGGTGCGGACGAAGAGCTCCACCTGGTCGCCGGGCTGCGGCGACGGGTTGCTCACGTAGCCCGGCGAACCGTCGTGATGTGCCACTGTGTTACATGGTGTTTCCGGTGGGTGCATGGTGTTTGCGACTCCGAAACATGCCGTTCATCAGGTCGAATGCCGAGGAGCGTAAAAGCAATCCGCGAACGACTGCAACACTCTGCAACATGTTTCAAAGATTTTGTTGCAGCGGCGAAACGCGTTTCGATACCCTGAGCGCGCCGCCAGAGGCTTCGGGGAGAGGCCCCGACACAGAGGGGGAGGTGACTGTCGCGTGACACCGGAGCGACCTTCGGTCCGTAGGATCGCCGACCGGATCGGGGTGAGCGCGGCGACCGTGAGCCGGGTGCTCAACGACAAACCCGGGGTCGCCGAACACACCCGCACCCGGGTCCTGGACGCCATCCGCGAGCAGGGCATGGTCGCCCCCGCCCCGGCCGGCCAACCGTTCGTGGGCATCGTCGTCCCGGAATTGGAGAACCCCGCCTTCGCGCTGCTCGCCGGCGCGATCGAGGCGCGGCTGAGCCAGTACGGCGTCACCGCCCTGATCGGCAGCTCGACCAAGCACGGGCCCACCGAGTTGGACTACATCGAAACGCTGTTACGGCGTGGCATCGAGGGGCTCGTCCTGGTCTCCGGGCGGCACGCCAACCCCGAGGCCGACCACGGCTTCTACTGGCACCTGCACCGCAAACACGTGGCGATGGTCCTGGTCAACGGCGGTGTACCGGGCCTGCCGGTATCCACCGTCACCACCGACGAGGCGGCCGGCGCCGCGATGGCGGTGGCCCACCTGCACAGCCTCGGACACACCCGGATCGCGCTGGCGGGCGGCGAGGAGTTCTATCGCCCGTCCCGGCATCGACTCGCCGGCTACCGTGCGGCGATGAAGGCCGCCTTCGGCGGTTGCGACGACGCGCTGTACGTCGAATCCACCTACTCGATCACCGGCGGCCAGGCCGCGGCGCGCCGACTCCTGGACGCCGGCGCGACCGCGATCGTCACCGGCAGCGACCTGATGGCGCTGGGCGTGATCTCGGCCGTGCGCGAGGCCGGCCGCCGGGTGCCGCAGGACATCTCGGTGGTCGGCTACGACGACTCCTACCTGGCCGCACACAGCGATCCACCGCTGACCACGGTGCAACAGCCGATCGAACAGATGTCCACCGCCATCGCCACCGCCATGTGGCAACAACTCCAGGGCTACCACACCCCGCACGTCGACCACCGGTTCGCGCCGCGCCTGATCGCCCGCTCCTCCACCGGCCCCGCCGAGCCGGACCGGCCCTGACCCGAGGCGGCGACACCCACCGGCACCCCGCCCCGACCGGGATCACCGGTCGGGGCGGTGCCGTCTCTCACGTGCCCCGGACCCGGCCCAGGGTGTGCAGCAGGTAGTGGGCGTTGTCGTAGGGGTTGGCGCCGGTGTGCGGCCGGGTCGGGAGCGGGTGTCCGGTGAAGGGGCGGTGCCCGTCGAACTCGCTGACCAGCACCCCCTCGCCGCTGGTCGACTCCGGAAGCCGTCGGGTGACCCCGTGCACCTCGGCCGCCGGGATCGTGCCCCGCAGCAGGCACCGGTCACCCCGGGGCACCTGCTCCTCGGGGACGGCCCGCGCACCCGTCAGCAGCGCGACCACCGCCCCCACACTCGCCGCGGGCGCCTCCAGTTCGAACCGGTGGATCGGCTCGAACACCCTGGTCCCGGCCTGCTTGAGCGCGTCGCCGAGCACCAACGGCGTCACGTTGCGGAAGTCGCCCGCCGCACTGAGCGGGCTCGCGTAGCCGGTCCGGGTCAGCGTCACCGCGCAATCCAACACCTCCCAGCCGTGCACACCCTGCCGCAGCGTGCCGTGCACGCTCTCCTCGATCGCCCGGTGGAAGGCGAGCGGCAACCCGCCGAGCCGGACACCCAGCCGAAAGACGATCCCGGCCCCGGGCGCCGCCGGCTCGATCCGCAGACCCACGGTCGCCCAGAAGAAGTTCACCCCGTCACCGGCGATCTCGCGCACCGCCTCGCCCACCCCGACCGGCTTCTCGAAGTACAGCGGACGCGACGGCGCGAAGGCGACCCGAAGGCCGAACGTGTCGGCCAACGTCGCGCCGATCACCTCCTTCTGCACCTCGCCGTACAGGCGCACCGAGATCGCCCCGGTCTCCTCGTCCGCACGCACGTCGATCATCGGATCCTGCTCGGCGATGCGTTGCAACGCGGCGTACAGCGCGGGCCGTTGCCGGGGGCTCTCCGGCATCACCCGCGACTCCAGGGTGGGCGGGGCGAACAGACCCCGGGTGGGCAGCCCGTCGGCGGATCCCAGTTGGTCGCCCACCCGCACCTCGGCCAGACCACGAACCTTGGCGATCGTTCCCGCGATCGCGTCCGCGTCGCGCAGCCGGGTGCCCTCGTCGAACACCTGGACCGCGGAGGTTCGTCCGGTCAGTTCGATCACCGCGCCGCCGTGGTCGCGACGGTGCAGGGTGACCTCCGCACGTGGGCGAAGGGTGCCGCTTCGGGTCCGGACGTACGCGATCTTCTCCCCCGCGCGACCGCGCTCGATCTTGAGCACCACACCCCGCAACGGCTGCTCGGCCGCCTCCGGGCCGACCCGGGGCAGCAGTTCGGCAATGCCCCGGACCAGATGCTCGACGCCCTCCCCGGTGATCGCCGAGCCGAAGAACACCGGGTACGCCCAAGCGTGTTCGACATGGCGCGCCAACTCGCGCCGGTAGTCGGCCTCGGTGAGGATGACCCGGTCGTCGAGATAGGAATCCACGAACGCGTCGCCGTGGTCGGCGAAGGTCTCCGCGAGCCGGGCGGTGAAGCCCTCGTCGCTGCCGGTGAACGGCAACCAGCGGGCGCCCGGAGTGCCGAGGTCGTCGACCGAGCCCATCGCGACGCAGTTCGGGCCCAGTTCGGCGGCG
Organism: Embleya sp. NPDC059213; assembly: GCF_042754445.1. Classification (NCBI taxonomy): domain Bacteria; kingdom Bacillati; phylum Actinomycetota; class Actinomycetes; order Kitasatosporales; family Streptomycetaceae; genus Embleya; species Embleya sp. NPDC059213. Next base: position 8,207 of record NZ_JBHZAV010000146.1, on the reverse strand, counting down.
ATCGCGTCGAGTACCTCGGCATACCGCGCACCGCGGCGATCGATCTTGTTGACGAACACCAGAACGGGAATGCGCAACCGGGCAAGTGAGCGGATCAGTACGCGCGTTCGGGCTTGCACACCCTCGACCGCGGACACCACGAGCACCGCGCCGTCGAGCACCCGCAGCGCCCGCTCGACCTCGGCGACGAAGTCGGAGTGGCCCGGCGTGTCGATCACGTTGACCCGAAGGTCCCCGATCCGAAACGCCACCACGGCGGACTGGATGGTGATCCCGCGCCTGCGTTCGAGTTCCAGTGAATCGGTCTGGGTACTGCCGGCGTCGACGCTGCCGATCCGGGTGATCACACCCGCGTCGAACAGCAGACGCTCGGTCAGGCTGGTCTTGCCGGCGTCAACATGCGCGACGATCCCGATATTCAAGTGGTTCATGACGGCCAGTGGCTCCCGCGGCGGCGTTGATGGGACGAACTCCGTTGAGACCGCTGGTCTTTCGGCGCATGATTCGCTGCCTTTCCACGTCGATTCGTCCCATGCAATGCGCTCCGACCCTAACACCGCCCCCGGCCGCCCCCGGATTCCCGCTCGGGGCCCGGCGCGGCGTCCCACCGGCCGTCACCACACCCGGCCCCGCGCGCCCGCGCGCCGCGCACAACACGCGCACCGCATCGCGAAACCACTCCCGCGCCACCCGCCGCTGCGTGCCGCGCTCCCGGCCCCGCTGTCACCGCCGCTGCGTGCTCGGTACCGCCCTCCGCTCCTCCACGCGTCCCATGTCCCGTTGCAGCTCGCGTCACAGATCCCGTTGCAGCTCGCGTTGCACGTATGCTCCGACCTGCACTGTTACTCGGAAAACAGACTCTCCGAGCGGCCCGAAGCCGCAGCGGCGGCGGTGGCCAGAAGTTGCGGCAGGGTGCCGACGAAATCGGGCAACATGCGCGCCGCCACCGCCCAGGCCTCCGGGTCGGCACCAAGCGTGCGGCCGATGTGCTCGGCGACGACCTCGCGCGCCGCGCGCGCTTCGTCGGGGAGGAGCACGGCCAGGACGTCGACCGTTTCGAGCAGGCGGCCCGCGGGGTGGAAACGTTCGACCATGTCCCGGATGTCGAGCCGCCGGTCCGCCAACACGTCGACGAACCACGGCAGCAGGGTCGGCGTTTTCCAGGCGTGGGGCATCGGGTGGTCGAGCGCGAGGAAGGCGTGTCGCGGCGAGCGGCCGGCCAGGCGCAAGGCGAGGTACGGATCGGATCGACAGGCGGGCAGGCTCAGTTCCTCGGGGCAGTCCGGGTGCATGGCCAGGTGTGCCAGGGTCGCGGCCGGCAACGGCTCCCGGTCGTGCGCCGCGACCGCCGCGGGCCACAACTGCGGCGCCGGGTGACGCACGGCGAGCGTCGGCGCCTGGCGCATCGCGGCGACCAGTTCGTCCGGCCGCTCGTGGCGCGCCACTTCGGCCCGCAACCGCTCCGGCCCCCGCGGGTCGATCGCGATCGAGCGCGCGAACCGCGCGATCTCGCCGTCCGCACCGAGCCGGTACAGCAGATGCGGATCCGCCAGCGCCGACGGCCCGCGCGCCTCACAGATGCCGAGCAGCGCGCGCAGCACCCCGGCGACGCCCAGTTCCGTGTGATGGAGCCCGAGGGCGCGACGGATCAGCTCCGGGTGGTGTCCGAACACCGCCTCGGCACACCCGTCGCGCACGATCGGCGCCGGCCGCTCCCGGCTCCCGGCGGGCAGCGGCACCCGTCGCGGAGCGTCCCGCCGGGTGGCCCGGAAGATCGCGTCGCGGGTTCGCCGGTCGGCGCCGGCCTCCAGCAACGCGGCGTTGACACCCGAGTGATGCAGCGCCAGGAACTCCGGAGCCCGCGCCGGGCACGTATCCAACCGGTCGGGCAGGTCCTCGGCCCGAATCACGCCCGTGCGCAGCAGCGGGCCGATGACACTCGGGCCCAACCTCTCGCGCGCGGCCAGGAATTCGTGGATCAGGCCGACCGGGAGCATCGCGATCACGCGGGCGGCCACCGGCGCGGGGACCCGACTCAGCAGACCCAGCGGGGTCAGCACCGTCGGGCCGGCCGCGGGCCGACTCCCGCTCCCGGTGGACCACACCCCGCGCTGCGGAACGCCGGCCCAGGAGGCGTTCGTGGCGTCCGTACACAGTCGACCGAAGGTGTACGGATGGCCCGGTGCCCGGTCGATCAACCACTGCCAGGCGATCGGTTCGTCGCCGGGCAGTAGGCCCGCCGCCTCGTCCAGCACCCGCTCCACGGGCCCGTTGCGCCGGCCGCCGGCCCAGGACGTCCAGCACGCCACGGTGCGCACCGCCGCCCATCCGGGGGTGCCCTCCAGGGCCACCTGACGGAGCGTCACCACTCGGTGCGCCAAGGCCGCACCGAGCGCCAGGCAGGTGGTCTCGGCAAGGGGGACCACGACCAGCGCGAGCAGGGCCGCACGGGGGCAGTCCGCCCGCACGACCAACTCCGCGCGCACGGCGTCGGCGAGCGGATTCCGGCGGTGCTCGCGCACGACCGTGTCCCAGTCGACGGCCGGGAGCCGGGCCGGGGGCACCTCGACCCGCCCGAGTCGGTTCCGCACCCGGGCCGCGAGCCCGTCGTCGGCATACCCGAACAACGATTCCTCGGCGACCGGGTCGGCGCCGTCCCCGTTCCCCATCCGCTCACCCCATGGACTGATCACCGAGCACGATCCGCGCGATCAACGCGCGTCGGCTGCTCACCCCGACCTTGGTGAAGATCGCCTTGAGATGATCCTGGACGGTGTACGGCGTCATGGCCAGGGCCCGGGCGATCTCCTTGGTGTCGTTGCCGCGGATCGCCCGCAGCGCCACCTCCTGCTCCCGGCCGGTCAGCCCGTACGCGGCCAGATACAGCGGCATCGTCTCGGCCGGGGACGCCGGCGAGGCGACCACCGCGACGTGGCCGTCGGCGAGGCCCTCCAGCAGCGCGGCGTGCAGCACGAACCAGCGCCCGTCCCGGGTCCGCACCCGCGCCTTGGCCTGCGAGGTCGGCACCCCCGACGCGGCCAGCCTGGCGTGTTCGGAGACCATCGCGAACGCGGTCGGCACCGCGAGCACGGGCAGCGCGTCGTCGGCGAGATCGGCGAGCAGGCCCTGCCCCCGCTCGTCGGCCGCGACCAGGCTGTTCCCGGGGCCGAGCACGATCGTCGCGGGGGCCTGATCGGCGGCCGGCGACCATGGACTCCCGCGGTGGCAGGTGCGCAGCGCGTTGCCGATGTGCCGGGCCGCGACGTCCGCCAGGTCGCGTTGTCGGCCCAGGTACAGGCCGCGGTCGGGCGCCCGCATGAACGCCGCGCACCCCCACATGCCGCCCTGGGTGTCGAACACGGTCCGCATCTCGTCCCCGAAGCCGGCCGGTGAGATCTGTTCCCGAAATCGCAGACTGCGCTCGGGCCGGCCGCGGGTCGCGCGACCGATGGTCTCCGCCCGGAACCCGCTGCGCCGGATCTTGGTGAAGGTGGCCACGTCGTCGTGCCACACCTCGAACCGCACCGCGTCGTGGAAGCCCTCCAGGCTGAGGTCGTCGCTTTGTACCGAGGTGACCAGACCGGTCGCCGGATCGGCGGTGTGCCAGCAGACCGCGTCGAACTCCAGCACCTCGCGCAACAGTTCGTCGCACCGCCGGAAGATCTCCGCCGCCTCCAGGCCCGCCCCGGCCAGTTCGCGCAGTCCTTCGATCGCTCGCTGTGCGCTCGCGCCGCGTAATGCCATGGCGCGAACGTAACACGCAGAGAGCAAGCCGGTCCGTAGCGCGATCATCGTTGCTTCGTTGTCGACCGCTTCCCGAAAACCTCCCAGAAATCTGGGATTTCCCCGAACCCGTCGACATCGCGAGGATGACCGGGACGCGTTCCGTGGCGCCGTGATCGACCGGCAGCTTCCCCCGGGGCGTCGGACCGCCCTGTGGATCCCCGCCCCGGACCGGGATCCGCAGGGCCGCTCCACCCCGTAGCCGCGCCGCCTCGCCGTCGGGGAAGGCCCGTCGGGCCCCTCGCCGGAACCGGCCCGCTGCTGCGACGATCCTGGGGCGCCGGGCATCCGCGCGGCGTACGGTCGCGCCCGGTCGGCCGCATCCGGCGACCGGGCCGAGGGGCTGGAGGTCCGGCATCACCGGGAATCACGACATCGACACATCACGTCACGTGCACATCCGCACCGTGGACACCACCGCGCTCCCGATCGTGCTGGGCATGCTCGATCGCGCGGTGACCTGGCTGGTCGCCCACGGCCGCGAGGGCCAATGGGGCACCGAGCCGTGGTCCACCCGTCCCGAGGCGGTGCAACGCGTGGAGACGACCCTGCACGGCGGACACATCCGGCTGGCCGAGATCGGCGGCGAGCCCGCCGGCGTCTGCGTCGCCTCGGACACACCCTCTCCCTACATCCCCGCGGTCGACGAACCCGAGTGGTTCGTCAACCTCCTGGTCACCGATCGCCGTTTCGCCGGCGCGGGGGTGGGCGCCGCCCTGATCGAGGACGTACGCCGCGAAGCGGCCGAGCGGAAGGCCGAGTTGGTCCGGGTCGACTGCTACGCGGGCGGCGACGGCGCTCTGGTCCGGCAGTACCGGGCACTGGGCTTCACTCCCGTCACCACGTTCCTCGTGGAGCGCCCCGGACAGCCGCCCTGGCCCGGCCAGTTGCTGGAGTGGCGACCGAACTCCCGGTAGCCACAGGGGATCGTCGACGCGCCCGCGCCCGCGGCCGACCGGCAACGAGGCGGATGTTTCGAGGTCGCTTCGGTGACCGCACATCCACGCTCCGCGACGCGGGCGCAACTACCCATCTCCAATAGCAAGTTACTCGCGAGTATGCCGTGACTTGTTGCGCATTCACGCCTAGAACTTGTTCTCACTCCGTCCCAGAGTGAGGAACGTCACATGAGCGCTTCCCCCATGCGCAGCAACGATTCCAACGGTTTCTCGCGCCGCACATTCATCGCTGGAACAGGTTCCATCCTGGGCGTCGCGGCCGTAGCCGGTCGCGCCGCCGCGGCCCCGTCGACGGCGGGTGCCGCGGCCGCCTCGATCCCCGCCGGGGCGCACGTACCGGCCCTGGTGATCGGCACCGGGTACGGCGGCTCCGTCGCGGCGCTTCGGCTGGCCCAGGCCGGCGTCGACGTACACATGATCGAGATGGGCATGTCCTGGGACACCCCCGGCCCGGACGGCAAGATCTTCGCCAACACCACCTCCCCCGACGCCCGTTCCTTCTGGCTGCGCACCAAGACCAAGCAGCCGCTGAGCAACTTCCTCGGTTTCCCGATCGACCGGGACATCCCCAAGTACACCGGCATCCTGGACGCCGAGGAATTCGCCGGCATCACGGTCTACCAGGGCCGAGGGGTCGGCGGCGGCTCACTGGTCAACGGCGGCATGGCGGTCACTCCCAAACGGGAGAACTTCGGCGCCATCCTCCCCTCGGTGAACGCCGACGAGATGTACAACACCTACTATCCGCGCGCCAACGCCGGCCTCGGCGCGGCCACCATCGATCCGGCCTGGTTCGAGAACACCGCGTGTTACCAGTACGCCCGGGTCGGTCGCAAACACGCCCAGCGCGCCGGCTTCCCGTTCGTCTTCGTGCCCACCGTGTACGACTGGGACTACATGAAGCAGGAGGCGGCCGGCGCCGTCCCCAAGTCCGCCCTGGCCGGCGAGATCCTCTACGGCAACAACTACGGCAAGAGGTCGCTGCAGAAGACCTACCTCGCCCGCATCAAGGAGACCGGCCGGGTCACCATCTCCGCGCTGCACAAGGTCACTTCGGTCACCCCCGCGGCCGGCGGCGGCTACACCGTGACGATCGACCAGATCGACACCACCGGCGCCACCACACTCACCAAGACCGTCACCGCCGACAAGGTCTTCTTCGCCGCCGGCAGCGTCGGCACCAGCAAACTGCTGGTCAAGCTCAAGGCCACCGGCGCACTGCCCAACCTCAACGCCGAGATCGGGCAGGGCTGGGGCGACAACGGCAACGTGATGTGCGGGCGCGCCAACCACATGTGGGATGCCACCGGTGCACTCCAGGCGTCCATCCCCACCGGCGGCATCGACAACTGGAACGCCGGCGGCGCGTTCGCCGAGGTCGCCCCGCTGCCCACCGGCATCGAGACGTACGCCTCGTTCTACCTGTCGATCACCAAGAACCCCAACCGCGCCCGGTTCTCCTGGAACGCCGCGACCGGCAAGGTCGAACTGAACTGGCAGGCCGCCTGGAAGCAGCCGTCGATCGACATGGCCAAGACCATCTTCGACAAGATCAACGCGAAGGAGGGGACGATCTACCGGACCGACCTCTTCGGCGCGTACAAGATCTGGGGCGACCACCTCACCTACCACCCGCTCGGCGGCGCCGTATTGACCAAGGCCACCGACAACTACGGCCGCCTGTACGGCTATTCCGGCCTGTACGTGATCGACGGCGCGCTGATCCCGGGCAACACCAGCGTCAACCCGTTCGTCACCATCACCGCTCTGGCCGAACGCAACATCGAGAAGATCATCGCCACCGACCTGTGACACCGCCCGGATCGGGTCGCCGGCCCCACCCCGGGTCGGCGACCCACCGGCCGTGCTCGCACCGGCGGACCCTCTCCTGCATCATGTGGGCGTGATCACCATTCATCTGAAGTACGAGATCGACGCCGACAAGCTGGCCGACTTCGAGGAATACGGTCGCCGCTGGGTCGGCCTGGTCAACCGGTTCGGCGGCACGCACCACGGCTACTTCCTGCCCAGCGAGGGCGACAGCGACATCGCGTACGCGCTCTTCTCCTTCCCCAGCTTCGCCACGTACGAGCAATACCGCATCGACAGCGCCACCGATGCCGACTGCCGAGCGGCCATCCGACTGGCCCGCGACACCGGCTGCATCAAGCGCTACGAACGCCGCTTCCTGCGCCCCCTCGACGACGGCTCCTGAACACGCCCTAGGCGAGAAGCAACGCCCGATCCCACCGGGGCGGGGTCGCGGTGGTGGCCGCGAGCAGCGCGAGGATCACCCCGGCCGCGCCGTCCAGCAGACCCGGGCCCGCGTCGCCCGGTGTCGGGTGCCGCACGAGCAGTTCCTCGGTCAACCGCGTGGCGGCGGCACCCCACCTCGGATCGCCCGTGTCGTGCGCGAAGCGCACGGTGACCTGGAGCAGCCCGGCGAGGCCGTGACACAACCCCGGCGCCCGGTCGACCAGCCGCTGCCGGTCCGGCCGGGCCAGGACCGCCGCCAGCGCGTCGACCGCCAGGGCGCGCGTCGCCTCGTCGTCCAGGGCATCGCCGGCCAACCACAGTGCCCGCGCGATGCCGGGCGCACCCGCGCACCAGGAGCCGTGTGCGGCCCGGGAGTCTGCCCCGGCCCGCCAGTTCGGCCCCCACGCGTCGTCCTGCCGGTACTCGCCGAGCAGCGCGATCAGGCGCTCGATCGCGGCGCGTTGCCCGTTCACCCGCAGACCCGCGGCAAAGGCCAGCGACAGCAGGGCCAGTGGACCGGCGACGCCGTGCGCCAGGCCCGACCGGGTCCACACCCCCGGCTCCGCGGACCGGCACAACACCGCGAGTCCCGCGCGCAGCGCCGCCCCGGCGGCCGGGTCGGCGGCGCGACCCAGCAGGTTCGTACAGGTCCCGGTGAGGCCGGAGATCAGGTCGAGTTCGGGACCGGCGCGCGGATCGTCGACCCGGGGTGCGATCGCCGTCGCCCGCGCCGGCCGCTCGGGTTCGAGCACCCACGCGGCGAACACCGGGCCGCCCAGGCCGCCGAACAGACCCGGAGCGGTGACCTGCGGCCGATCGGCGCCCGCCTCGGCCGCCGCCAACCAGCTCTCGGCCATCGCCCGCCAGCCCGCGCCGGGCCGGCAACGATCCAGCTGCTCGCACACCACCGCCAACCCGGCACCCCCGCCGCCCAGATCGTGCCGCACGCGTCGCGGCGTGGCCCGCGGCCGGCCGGCCAGCAGCGCGACCCGCTCCAGCGCGGCCACCACGATCGGCCCGGACACCACCGGCGCCCACCCCTGGGACTCGCTCGACACGATCCCCACCCGCCGTCCGCTCGTGCCGAAGGACCGCCGGACGTGGGCTGGGGGGGGGGGGGGCCCCCCCCCGCCCCCCCCCCCCCCCCCACCCGGGCCGCGCCCCCCCCCACCACCCCCGCCCCCCAAGAGCGAGGGGGTGTGGGGAGGA
>NZ_JBHZAV010000145.1:0-23077 GCF_042754445.1 Embleya sp. NPDC059213 | reverse complement strand
CGCGGCCAGCGCGCCCGTGCCGCCGTCCGTCGAGGCCGAGCCGCCGACCGCGATCACCAGGGCGGAGACCCCCGCCCGCAGCGCCGCGCCGACGACCACGCCGAGGCCGGCGGTGTGCGCTCCCAGCGGGTCGGGCGCGGCCATCAGCGGCAACCCCGACACGGCGGCCAACTCGACCACGCCCACCCCGTCCGGCAGGCGCAACCACCCGGAGTCGACGGGCCGCCCGTCCGGACCGGGCGCGCCCGGCACCGGCATCCGCACGGCTGCGGGAACGGCCCGCGCCACGGCGTCGAGCGTGCCCTCGCCGCCGTCGGCCAGCGGCAGCCGTACGACGTCGTCGCCGGGCCGCACCCGCAGCCACCCCTCGGCCAGGGCGGCCGAGGCGACATCAGCCGCGACGGTGCCCTTGAACGCATCCGGGGCGATCACGATACGCATGACGTGTTCCACTTTCCTGGTCGGCGATTTCGGGGATGGCACCAACGACGGGCCGGCCGCCTCGACCGCCGCCGCCCACGCTCGTGGGCGGCGGCGGTCGCCGTTCTTCTTCGGAGCGCCCGACGTCAGCCGAGCACCTCCGTCACATAGCGACGCTTCATGGTGTCCACCACCGCGTCGCCGTCCGCGGCCCAGACGTCCGCGTTGAAGATTTCCACTTCGACGTCGCCGGTGTAGCCGGCCGCGTCGACCGCCGCCGCCATGGTCCGGAAGTCGATCACGCCGTCGCCCATCATGCCCCGGGCGAGCAGATTGTCGGCCGGCAGCGGCAACACCCAGTCGCACACCTGGAACGAGGCGATCCGCTCGCCCGCCCGCGCGATCGCCGTGAACAGGTTCGGGTCCCACCACACATGGAACGCGTCCACCACGACGCCCACTTGCTCGACCGGATGCGGTTCGGCCAGGTCGATCGCCTGATCCAGGGTGGACAACACCGCCCGGTCGGCGCAGTACATCGGGTGCAGCGGCTCCAACGCGAGCCGGACGCCGTGTGCACCGGCGTAGGGCGCGAGTTCGGCCAGCGCCTCGGCCACCCGCTCCCGGGCGCCCGGCAGATCGCGGTCCCCGGCGGGCAACCCGCCCACGACCAGCACCAGGCAGGCCGCCTGCAACGCCGCGGCCTCCTCGATCGCCCGGCGGTTGTCCTCGATCGCCTCGGCCCACGCGCCGGGCTCACGCGCCGTCAGGAAGCCACCGCGACACAGCGACGACACCCGCAACCCGGCGTCGTGTACCAGCTTCGCCGACTCGGCCGCACCCGCCTCGGCCACCTTGTCCCGCCACAACCCGATGGCCGGCAACCCGGCCCGTACACAACCCTGCACCGCCTCGCGCAACGACCATGAGCGCGTCGTCCACTGGTTCAGCGAGAGCCGCGCCAATCGCGGGTCGCCGGCCTCGGGCGTGGGCGTGCCGGCGGGCTTGCCACCGGGGATGTCCACCGTGCTCATGTCGACGCTCCCGTCCTGGTACCGAAGCCCGTCCCCGCCCGGCTCTCGCCGCCTGTCGGCCTCACCCGCGCACCCCCGCCACCGCGAGCAGCGCCCGCATGCGGTCGGCCGCCAGGTCGGCGTCCGGGAACAGCCCGGCCGCGTCCGCGAGGCGATACGCCTGCGCCAGGTGTGGCAGCGAACGGGCCGACTGGGCACCGGCGATCATGCCGAAGGCCGGCTGGTGACCGGTCAGCCAGGCCAGGAAGACGATGCCCGTCTTGTAGTGATAGGTGGGGGCGGCGAACAGATGCCGCGACAGCGCGACCGTCGGCGTGAACAACGCGTCGTATCCGGCCGTGTCGCCCGCGTCCAGGGCCCGCAGCGCGCCCGCCGCGACCGGGGCGATCGCGTCGAAGATGCCCAGCAACGCGTGGCTGAAGTGCCGGTCGTCGCCTCGGATCAGCTCCGGGTAGTGGAAGTCGTCCCCGGTGTAGAGCCGTACACCCGCCGGAAGTTCGGCGCGCAACCGGATCTCGTGGTCACGGTCGAGCAGCGAGACCTTGACCCCGTCGACGCGGTCCGCGTGCTCGCGCACCACGGCCAGGAAGACCTCGGTCGCGGTGTCCACGTCGGCCGATCCCCAGTAGCCGGCCAGCGCCGGGTCGAACACCTCGCCCAGCCAGTGCAGTACGACCGGACGTCGCACCTGGCGCAGCAGCGACCCGTAGACGCGGCGGTAGTCCTCGGCGCCGCGCGCGACCGCGGCGAGTTGGCGGCTCGCCATCAGCACCACCTTGGCGCCCGACTCCTCGACCACCGCGACCTGTTCCGTGTACGCCTCGATCACCTGATCGATCGTCAGGTCCGGGTCGGCGTGGTCGGTGCCCGCGCCGCACGCGATCAGCGCGTACGGATCGCCGACCGTGGCGGCCTCGGCGGCGCTGCGCCGGATCAGCTCGGCGGTGGCCGACCAGTCCAGGCCCATGTTCCGCTGCGCGGTGTCCATCGCGTCCGCGACCGCGAACCCGTGCGACCACAGGTGGTGTCGGAAGGCGAGGGTGGCGTCCCAGTCCGGTACGGCCGGGCGCCCCGGGGTGTTGTCCGCGAGCGGGTCGGCCACCACGTGTGCGGCGGCGTACGCGGTGCGGGTTCGAAAGGCCGGGCCGCCGGGGGCCGCGCCGAGGTAGACCCCGGTGGGCTCGTACGGTTCCAGCGCTCCGGCCGCGGTGGGCAACAACAGGCGGGCGGTCACGCGGACTTCCCGTCCAGGACCGGCAGCTCCACCCGACGGCCCTCGGCCGACGAGCGCAGCCCGCACTCGGCCAACTGCACGCCGCGTGCCCCGGCGAGGAAGTCGAAGGCGAACGGCTCGTCGGCCACCACGTGCCGGACGAAGTCCTCCCACTGCACCTTGAATCCGTTGTCGAAACCGGCGTCGCCCGCGTTGTCCGGCACCTCCTGCCACTGGTCCCGGAAGGGCTCGGTGACCGGAAGGTCGGGGTTCCACACCGGAGTCGGCGTCGCCGAGCGGTGCTGGACGCGGCAGCGGCGCAATCCCGCGACCGCGCTGCCCTCGGTGCCGTCCACCTGGAATTCCACCAGTTCGTCCCGGTTGACCCGGACCGTCCACGAGGAGTTGATCTGCGCGACGATTCCGCCCTCGAGTTCGAAGATGCCGTACGCGGCGTCGTCGGCGGTCGCCGGGTACTCGCGCCCGCGCTCGTCCCATCGGGTGGGTATGTGGGTGACCGCCTTCGCCGTCACCGCCTCGACCCGGCCGAACAGGTTCTCCAGCACGTAGGACCAGTGGCAGAACATGTCCACGACGATGCCGCCGCCGTCCTGGGCACGGTAGTTCCAGCTCGGACGCTGGGCGGCCTGCCAGTCGCCCTCGAACACCCAGTAGCCGAACTCGCCGCGCACCGAGAGGATTCGGCCGAAGAAGCCGCCCTCGATCAGCCGTCGCAGCTTGAGCAGGCCGGGCAGGAACAGCTTGTCCTGCACCACACCGTGCTTGACCCCGGCGGCGTCGGCGGCCCGGGCCAGGTCGAGTGCGCCGCTGAGCGTCTCGGCGGTGGGCTTCTCGGTGTACACGTGCTTGCCCGCCGCGATCGCCGCGTGGATCGCCTGCTCGCGCGCCGTGGTCACCTGTGCGTCGAAGTAGATCGAGTTGGCCGGGTCGGCCAGCGCGCCGTCCAGGTCCGTCGTCCACGCGGTGATCCCGTGCCGGTCGGCGATCGCGCGCAACTTCTCCGCGTCCCGACCGACCAGGACCGGTTCCAGCCGGACCCGGGACCCGTCGGCGAGTGCGACGCCGCCCTGATCACGAATGGCCAGGATCGAGCGGACCAGATGCTGGCGGTAGCCCATCCGGCCGGTGACGCCGTTCATCACGACGCCGAGGGTGTGGGTGGTCATGGGTGGGGCCTCTCAGAAACGCGAACGGGACGGAAGCGGGTCGGCCTTCCCGATGGGAAAGCGCTTTCCCGTAAGCTAGGCCGCCACGACGATCAGGTCAAGGGAATGGAGAGCACGCCGGGCTGTAGACAACCCGCAGAGGCCGGGCTCACCCCGGACAGTCGGGTATCCGCTTTCCAATCGCTACCATGTGCGTATGTCCGCGCCCACGCCGATCCCGACCCCCGACGCGCCCCTGCCACGTCCGACGGGCCCGGTCACCCTTCAGCAGGTCGCCGAGCGTGCCGGCGTGTCCTCGGCCACCGCCTCCCGTGCCCTGCACGGCAGCAGCGGCACCCGAATCGTGGGGGAGGAACTGCGCCGCCGCGTCCTGGACGCCGCCCGCGAGCTGCGCTACGTCTCCAACGCGCCCGCCCAGGCGCTGGCCCGGTCGACGACCAGCGTGGTCGGCGTCGTGGTGCACGACGTGGCCGACCCGTACTTCGCCGCCATCGCCGCCGGCGCGATGGGCGTGGCCCGCGAACACGGCCTGCTCGTCATGCTCGCCGCGACCTTCCGCGACCCGGAACTCGAACTGGACTACCTGGCCCGCCTCCGCGCCCAACGCGCCCGTGCGGTGGTCCTGGCCGGCAGTGGTTTCGCCGATCGCGATTTCACCCGGCGGCTGGCCGCCGAGGTGGACGCCTACCGCGCCGACGGTGGCCACGTGGTCGCCGTCGGTGAGCACGGCATCGCCTCGGACACGGTCCGCCCCGCCAACCGGTCCGGCGCCGCGTTGGCCGTGCGGCACCTGCACGACCTCGGCCATCGCGACTTCGGCATCGTCTCCGGACCACGCGCGCTGACCACCGTGCGCGATCGCCTCGACGGCGCCCGCCGACAACTCCGCTCCCTGGGCGTGCCGTTGCCGCCGGCACAGGTGATCGACGGCGGCTTCACGCGGGAGCAGGCCCGCGTCGCCGCCCGCACCCTGCTGACCCGCGCCCCCGACCTGACCGCGATCGTCGTCCTCAACGACGTGATGGCCGCCGGCGTCCTGGCGGCCCTTCGCGACGACCTGGGCCTGCGCGTACCCGACCAGGTCTCGGTCGTCGGCTTCGACGACCTGCCCTTCGCCGCCGACCTCAACCCCCCACTGACCACGGTCCGCCTACCCCTGGCCGACATCGGCGCCCGAGCGATGGACATGATCCTCACGGGGCCCACCATCGAACCCCGCACCCTCGACCTGGACACGGAACTCATCCTCCGCAACAGCACGATGCCGCCGCGGTAGGTCGGCGAACCGGCTCGCCGCCGACCCCGCTCGCTGCCGGCCTTCGGGGCGGCATTCGTATCCGAGCCCGCCTGGCGCCCGTATCGGTATCAGCGTTCGCCTCCGTCGCACGCCCGCACTCGCCTCTGCGTCGACCCGAACCGGCACTCGGGCCCGCGCACTCGTATGTAGGCCGAGGCTGCGAGACATTCGAACAGGGTTGCGGCGTACAGCGGCAGCGGGTGTCGGGCCGGGGCCAGGAGGGCGGTCAGGGTTGCGCCGAGGGCGAAGGTGGTGATCTTCAGGCTTGCGCCGGTGGTGAAGATGCGGCTGCGGAGGGGGACCGGGGCTTCGCGGTGGCGGATTGCGAAGAGGGCCGTGAGTTGTGGGCCTTCACCGACGCCGACGAGCACCATCGCGGCGATCGTTGGGATCGGGCGGCCGGTCGCGGCGAGCAGGAAGGCGCCGGCCAGGAGCAGAGGGCTGCACCACATGACGGTGTCCGGGGGGACCGCGTGCGGGCGGCGGGCGAGGAGGGCGTTGGTGGTCAGGGCCGAGGCGGCGACGACCGAGAGCAGGATCGTGCCGTGGGCGGCGGAACCGAAGGTGCGTTCACCCGCCACCGGGCTGTACGCGACCAGGATGCCTTGGCCCACGCAGGACGACATCGACGCGGCCGTGGCCCGGGCCAGCGGAGGGGTGCGAAAGACCGCACGGAATCCGGCGGCCAGGTCGGTGCCGATCGACGTGGTCGGCGTCGCTCGCCGAGCGTGGTCCCGGGGCGGGGGCAACGTCCGGGCCGAAGGCAGCGCGAGGCAGATCAGCGCCGCCGAGGTGAGCACCGCGACGTCGGCGCCGGCCAGGCCGGCCACGATGCCGGCCAGGGCCGGGCCGGTCAGGCCGGCCAGGTTGAAGGTCATCGCGTCGAACGCGGTGGCGCGGGGCAGGCTTGCGGCCGGTACGACGCGGGGCAGCTGCGAGGTCCAGCCACCGGCCAGGGCCGGAGCCGCCAGGCCCGCCGCCGCCGCGATCACCAGGACGACCGGGAGCGGAACCGGCCCCAGAGACCACACGATCACCCCGAGCGCCGCCGCATAACCGGCCAACGCGCCGGCAAGCAACAGGCCGGGTCGCGCGGAGCGATCCAACAGCACGCCGAAGACCGGGCCGCCGAGGGCCGCGGTCGCGGTGACGCACGCGAGCAGCGCCGATCCCACGGCCGCCGACCCGGTGAGCGCGTACCCGGCCAGGAGCAGCGCCGGCCCCGACATCTCGTCGCCGGTGCGTGCGGCCGCCGCCCCCACCGTGTATGACCACATCCCGTAACGCTTTGTCATCTTGTGCACGTTACGCAGGTAACTCAATCCTCCACCAGATGCGTTACATTCTCCCCGTGCCCTCGTCCCCTCCGAACCCGAACCGAAATCCGAACCCCGACCGATCCACCCGCCACTCGATCGAAGCCGTGGCCCGCCGAACCGTGGCCCTGGTCAACGCCCTCACCGGAGACGATCCGGCGACGGACCAGGCCCCGACGACGCCGTCGCCGGAGTCCCTCGCGGCGCTCCTGCGCGCCCACGGCGAACCCGACCCCGTCGAGCTGACCCCGACCGACGTCACCGATCTGCACGCCGCCGCGGTTCTGCTGCGCACGGTCTTCGTCGCCCAGGACGTCGACACCGCCGCGTCCGCGCTCAACCGGCTGCTGTGCCGTGGTCGAGGGACTCTGCGGCTCACCTCGCACGACGGGCGCGGCCCCTGGCATCCGCACCTGGACGGGGACGACGATGCACCGTGGGGCGAGTGGTTCCTCGCCTCGTCGTGCCTGGCCCTGACCATCCTGGTGTGGGATCGACAACGGCCGCCCGGCGGCGTCTGTGCGTCCGGTACCTGCCGGCGCGTGTTCACCAACGAGGGCAGTGGCCGGCCCCGCCGCTACTGCTCTCGTCGCTGTGCCACCCGCGAGCGGGTGGCCGCACATCGGCGGGCACACGCGTAGACGTACCGGCCGCAGCCACACCGCGACCGCAGCAGCAACACCGGCGCCGGCAGTGGCGCCAACGTCGGCGCCGGAACCGGCAACCCTTGGACCCGACACGCACCCCTCCGTTTTTGTGACAATCGGGGAGTGACGTCACCACATCCGCTCGGAGAGTTCCTGCAAGCCCGCCGTGCCCGCCTCCAGCCCGGCGACGTCGGGCTGCCGGCGGCCATCGGCCTGCGTCGGACCCAGGGGCTGCGCCGGGAGGAGCTGGCCGCGCTCGCGGGATTGAGCATCCAGTACTACACGCGCCTGGAGCAGGGTCGGGAGAACAATCCCGGCGGTGCAGTCCTGGACGGTCTCGCGGCGGCGCTGCGGTTGACCGAGGAGGAGCACGCGCACCTGTACATGCTGGCCAACCATGAGGACGAGCGGGTGTCGGCCGAGGGTGCGCCGGCGGATCGGGAGACGCGGCCGGGAATCCTCGCCCTGCTGGAGCGGGTTCGACCCTGGCCCGCGTGTCTGCTCACCCGGACCGGCGACGTCCTGGCCGCCAACCCCGAGGCGTTCGTGCTGTTCCCGGGGTTGGCCCAGTGGTCGCCCGACCGGTGGAACATGATGCGGTATCTGTTTCTGCACCCGGCCGCGCGGGACCTGTTCGTCGACTGGGAGGGTGTCGTGTCGGGCGCCACCACCCAGTTGCGCACGCTCGTGGCGGCCGATCCCCGGGATCGCGCACTCACCGCCTTGGTCGAGGAACTCACGGCGCAGAGCCCGGAGTTCGCGACCCACTGGCAACGTTACGAGGTCCGGCACGGGGACCTCGACCGGGCGACCTACCACCATCCGCAACTCGGCGAGTTCACCCTCGCGTTCGAGGTGTTGCGGATGGAGGGCGGCCGACGCCTCCTCATCCACCAGCCGGTGGAACAGAACGAGGCGGGCCGTCGGCTCCTGCGCGAACTGTCCCGCCTCGCCGCGACGAACGACCCACCCAAAATGCCCTAGCCACACCCGAGGTCCGCTTCGATGCCCTCGCGGGGGGCAGCCGACGGAAGCCCTCGTACAGTCCTGTCGCCCAAGCCGAAGCCCCCGCCCAGCCGCGCACCACCGACGCCGAAGCTCCCGCACGCTCGAAGCCCTCGTACCCCCGAGGCCCTCGCACCGCCGAAGCCCCCGTACAGCCGCACCGCCCGAACAGCCGTACCGCCCAAGCCGCCGCACCGCCGTATTAGCGTAGGCCCATGACCAAGTCGCTCCCCACCACAGCAGCGCGCGGTCGGTGGTGGTCGGGCGCCGAGGTCCTTTTCCGCACGGGGCGGCAGACCCTCATCCGGTCGTTCTACCTGCTCACCGCGCCGGTGACCGCCGCGGCCGGCCTCCTGGCCGTCCTCGGCGGGGCGGTCGTCGCGACGCTCGGTCTGCTGCTGCCCGGTGGTTCGCCGGTCGTGGCCCGCGCGATGGCCCCGGCGCGCAGGTGCGCCGACCTGGAACGGTGGCGCATCGCCAAGGTGCGCCCCCCGACCCCGGAGCGCGAACACCTCGACCCGCCGCCGAAGCCGCAGGCCCGCGGCGCCGCCGGGGCCGCTGCCGGGGCGTGGCTGGACGCGGCGCACGCGGTGGTGGCGTTCCCGGTCGCCCTGGTCACCGCGACGGTGACCGCGCTGTGGTGGTTCGTCGCTTTCGCCTGCGCCACCTGTGCGCTGCGCTACGAGTACGCGCCGCCCGGGTCGCTGCAACCGTTGTCCCTGACCGCGGGCGGCACCGAGTCGCACGTCTCGGTGAGCCTGGGTCTGTTGTCGCCCACCGATCGGGTCGCCTTCGGGACCACGGTCGGCCTGCTCCTGCTGTGTGCGCTGCCGTCGGCGATCCGGGCGTGCACCACCATCCAGGCCGGCCTGGGGCAGGCGCTGCTCTTCGACGTGTCCGCGTTGCATCGCCGGATCAGCGGGTTGGAGCAGGAGCGCGACACCGCCCGCGCGCAGACCGTCGCCGCGGTGACGGCCGAGACGACCGCACTGCGCCGGCTGGAGCGCGACATCCACGACGGTCCCCAGCAACGACTGGTCCGCCTGGCGATGGAACTGGGGCGGGCCGAGCACTACCTCGACAGCCGGCCGGAGACCGTTCGGGCGGCCCTCGCCGACGCGATCGTGCAAACCCGTGAGGCGCTGGACGAGTTGCGGGCGTTGTCGCGCGGCATCGCCCCGCCGATCCTGGTCGACCGCGGCCTGAACGAGGCGCTCGCCGCCCTGGCCGCGCGCTCCACCGTCCCCGCCGAACTCGATACGGTTCCGCTGGAGCGTCGGCCCGCCGCCGGCGTCGAGACGGCCGCGTACTTCGTGGTCGCGGAGAGCCTGACCAACGTGGCCAAGCACAGCCACGCGCACCGGTGCACGATCGAACTACGCCACAGTGGGGGAAGCTTGCGGGTTCGGGTGACGGACGACGGGGTGGGCGGCGCGGCGTCGGCCAAGGGACACGGACTGCGCGGTCTGGACGAGCGGCTGCACGCGGTCGGCGGTCGGCTGGAGATCGACAGCCCCGCCGGCGGCCCCACGACGATCATCGCGGAGCTGCCGTGTTGCTGACCCCGGGCGACGCGGCGTCCGAATCCGCACCGGATGCCATGGTCCGCCGTTCGTTGCGGATCGTCGTGGCCGACGACTCGGTACTGCTGCGCGAGGGCCTGATCCGCCTGCTCGTCGAGGAGGGTCATCGGGTGTCTGCCGCCGTCGGCGACGGCCCCGCCCTGGTCGAGGCGGTCCTCGAACACCGTCCGGACGTGTCGATCGTGGACGTACGGATGCCGCCGACCCACACGGACGAGGGCCTGCGCGCGGCGATCGCCGCCCGCGCGCAGCTCCCCGGAACCCCGATGCTGATGCTCAGCCAGTATGTGGAGGCGTCCTACGCCGGCGAGCTGCTCGCGGACGGCTCCGGTGCGATCGGGTACCTGCTCAAGGACCGGGTCGCCAGGATCGCCGAGTTCCTGGACGCGCTGGACCGGGTCGCGCAGGGCGCGACCGTACTCGACCCCCAGGTCGTCGCCCGGTTGCTCACGGAGCAGCGTCGGGACAGCCCGGTGAGCGCCCTGACCCCTCGCGAACGGCAGATCCTGGCGCTGATGGCCGAGGGCTGCTCCAATACCGCGATCGCTCGGCAACTGGTCGTCTCGGCCAGCGCGGTGGAGAAGCACATCGGCAACATCTTCGCCAAACTCGGCCTGCCGCCCGACGACACGCGACACCGCCGGGTCCTCGCCGTCCTCACCTACCTGAGCGGCTGACGGCGGTCCGCTCGCCGCGCGTTCGATCCCCAGGGCGTGCGCTTCCCCCGCCTCGGGGGTGTGGCCTGCCATACCCCCGAGTGTCCGGCCTGCTCCGGTGACCCGGCGGCGCGGGTGCGAAACCGTGGTCGGCATGACAGCGACACCACCCGACGCGGACCCGCCACGACCTCCGGCAGCCCTCGCACGAATCGCAGGCAGCCCCGATCGCACACGCGCCGCACCCGCCACGCCAACCGCACCCGCCATGCGCACCTCACGCGCCACATTCGCCACGCTCGTCGCCCTCGCCGCGGCCCTGCTCGTCGCCCTGTTCCTCGTCCCGGGCCTGGTGGCGGCGAGGGGGTCGGGCGGCGACTCGCTCGACGAGGGCAACCTCGCCGCATCCTTCCGCACGGAGTTCGTCCGGTACTGGAATGCCGGCAACCGGGACTTCACCCCCGGCATGGAGCGGGTGGTCGACTACTGGTTCCGCTATCACGCGGCCAAGGCCGTGGTCGCCGCGCTGCTGCTGATCGTGCTCGGTGTGCTCGGCGTGCTCCTCTGGCGGGCATTCCTGCGGGCCGACGGCCTCGGGGCGGGCGGGAGGGCGGCCCTCGGGTCGGCCGGCGTCCTCGTCGGGATGCTCACCTTGTTCGCGGCGGTGGTGCTGGTGGCCAACATCCAGGGCGCGGTGGCGCCTTTCGCCTCGCTGTTGGCGATGTTGCCGGCCGGCAAGCCGAAGGGGGAACTCGCCGTGATCCTCACCCGGATCAGGGAGCAACTGGCCGCGCCTTCGGGCACGGCGGGTACGGGGACGGGTACCGGTGCGCAAACCCCGCCGCCCCTCGACCTGATGATCGACGACTTCGCCCGATACCACGCCGCGATGGCCGTGCTCGGTGCGATCGTGGTGATCGCCCTCATCGGCCTGAGCGTGCTGTCGTACCGGCGGTTCGCCCGAACCAAACCGTCCGCCCGAACCAAGCCGTCCGCCGGAACCGACCCCGCCGCCCGAACCGATCCGTCCGCGCGGCGAACAAGGCGGCTGCTGGGCTCGTTCGGCGTCCTCGCGATGCTCGCGGCGCTCGTCGTGGTCGTCGTCGTGGTGGCGAACATCGGCAACGCCACCGACCCGAAGCCGGGGCTCGCGGCCCTGTTCGACGGCGGCTGGTGATCGACCTCCCGTCGTGCGGGTGAATACGGCTACCCGATCGCCGAGCCGAAGCGGTTCACCCACTCCGCCGCTCCGGGCAACACCTCGTCCAGCGGGGCGACCTCCGGATACCAGGCCCGCTCCCACTCCAGTGACACCCAGCCCTGCCACCGGTGTTCGCGCAGGGTGGTGCCGATGGTGGTGAGCGGTACGGACCCGGTGCCCAGCGGGACCGGCGTGGTGTCGGTGGCGGACGCGGCGTCCTTGATCTGGACGTAGCGCAGCAGCCCGGCCAGGGCCTCGGCCGTGTCGCCGGGCTGCTCGCCGTGCCGCCACGGGTGCAACGCGTCCCAGATCACCCCGACCGCGCCCGCGAACGGTCGGACCAGGGACGCGACCGCCGCGCCGGTCGGGTGCGAGTCGTGGGTCTCCACCAGCATGGTGACCCCGCGCGCGGTCGCCTCCGGCAGCAGCAGCGCGAGCCGGTGCCCGGCGCGTTCGGCGTCCCCGTCGCCGGTGCCGCCGGGGAAGATCCGCACGGCGGGCGCGTTCAGGTCGTGGGCCAGGTCGAGGAGTCGGCTGATCGAGGACACCACGATCGGGTCGGGCGTGGGCGCGCAGATGCCGGCGTAGCCGGCCAGGCACGGTACCGCGAGGTCGGCGTCGGCGATGCGGGCGCGGATCGTCCGGCGTTCGTCGACCGGCAGGTCCAGGTGTACGAACTCGTCCTGGTGTACCCGCAGTTCCAGTCCGGTACAGCCGTGCCGTCGGGCCCGGGCGAGGTGTTCGTGCAGGGGGCGGCCGGGTGCGCCGAGTGTGCTGAACGCCCACTGTTTGGCCTGCTCGGGTGTGCTCACGCGTCCTCGACTCCCTCGCCCGGCGCCACGCCACCGATCGGCTTGGCGGACCCGCCGCCCGGTAAGCGCTTTCCATACGGAGGTTAGATCGCCGTCGGATTGCCGGTCAAGCACACCCCGCCCGACACACCGCTCGGAACCGCGCCCGTATCCGTACGCTCGTGTTCCGTCCGTCGCCGACTCCGGTGCCGGGCCCGGAGGTCGTCTCGACAGGGTCGCCAGGGTCGTCCGGCCCCGCATGCGACGACCACACACGACCGCCACACACAAAAAAGGGCGAAGGAACATGTGTCCCCCGCCATTAACAACTTATAACGCACCGGGGGCCTTGCGGCAAGGCCCCCGTCGTACCGCAGAATCATCGACCTGAGCCCGAACATGGGCCGGAATCTGCGGATATAGGAGAGTCACTACGTGCGTGTGCATGCCGTGAACACCCCGACCACCACCATCGCCGGCAGCGCGTTCGACCTCCCCGACCGTCTCTCCGCCAAGGCCGACCCGGCGCTGATCGCCGACGACGAGTTGCACTTCGCGGCCATCGCGGAGTGCCTGGAAGAGTCCGTCGCCGAACTGTCCGCCCGCCTCGACGCCGAGCGCAAGTCCCCCGGCGGCAAGGGCCGGCAGGCGATGGACCGGGACATCGAGATCCACCGGCTGACCACCCGCCTGCGGGCCCTGCGCCGCTTCGGCCTGGACCTGTGCCTCGGACGCATGGTCGGCACGGACGACGCCGAGCCGGTCTACGTCGGCCGCCTCGGCCTCACCGACAGCGCCGGCCGCCGGCTGCTGATCGACTGGCGCACACCGGCCGCCGAGCCGTTCTTCGGCGCCACCCACGGCAACCCGATGGGCCTGGCCAGCCGGCGCCGCTATCGCTGGACCCGCGGCCGGATCGGCGACTACTGGGACGAGGTGTTCGGCGCGGACGCCTTCGACGGGCACGCCGCGCTGGACGACCAGTCCGCCTTCATCGCCAGTCTGGGCGGCAACCGCTCGCCCCGGATGCGCGACGTGCTCGGCACCATCCAGGCCGACCAGGACGCGATCATCCGCGCCGGATCGCGCGGCGCTCTCGTGGTCGACGGCGGGCCGGGCACCGGCAAGACCGTCGTCGCCCTGCACCGCTCCGCCTACCTCCTCTACGCCGACCCTCGCCTGGGTCACCGGCGGGGCGGCGTACTGTTCGTCGGCCCGCATCAGCCCTACCTGAACTACGTCGCCGACGTGCTCCCCAGCCTGGGTGAGGAGGGCGTGCAGACCTGCACCCTGCGGGACCTCGTCGTCGAGGGCGCCGAGGCCGGGGTGGAGGCCGACCCGGAGGTGGCCCGGCTGAAGTCGTCCGCGGACCTGGTGCGGGCGATCGAGAAGGCCGTCGCGTTCTACGAGGAACCGCCCACCAAGGGGATGACGGTCACCACCCACTGGTCCGACATCCGGCTGACCGCCGGCGATTGGGCCGAGGCGTTCGACGCGGCGGAACCCGCCGCCGCGCACAACGAGGCGCGCGAGCAGATCTGGGAGGAACTGCTCACCATCCTGGTGGACAAGCACGACGACGAGGTCTCGGACGACCTGCTCCGCAGGTCCCTGTCGCGGAACCGGGACCTGTTGGCCGCCTTCAACGCCGCCTGGCCGCTGCTGGAGGCGACCGACGTGGTCGGCGACCTGTGGTCGGTGCCCGCGTACCTGCGGATGTGTGCTCCCTGGCTCGGCGCGGACGAGGTTCGTCGGTTGCAGCGCGGAGACGTCCGGGCCTGGACGGTGTCCGACCTGCCGTTCCTGGACGCGGCCCGGCTGCGGCTCGGCGATCCGGAGGCGGCGCGCCGCAAGCGCCGACACAAGGCCGCCGTCGCCGCCGAACGCGAGCACATGTCGCACGTGGTCGACGCGCTGCTGGAGGCCGACGACGACGGCGAGGGCGCGGTGACGATGCTGCGCGGCGAGGACTTCCGGGCGTCCCTGGTCGACGAGTCCGCCCAGCCCGGCATCGAACCGGACCTGCTCGCCGGTCCGTTCGCGCACGTCGTCGTGGACGAGGCCCAGGAACTCACCGACGCGGAGTGGCAGATGTTGCTGCTGCGCTGCCCGTCCCGAAGCTTCACCATCGTCGGGGACCGTGCCCAGGCCCGGCACGGCTTCACCGAGTCGTGGCAGGAACGCCTCGAACGCGTCGGGCTCGACCGGATCAACCTGGCCTCCCTGGGCGTCAACTACCGGACGCCGGAGGAGATCATGACCGAGGCCGAGCCGGTCATCCGGGCCGTAATCCCGGACGCCAACGTGCCGACCTCGATCCGCAGCAGCGGTGTTCCCGTCGCGTACGGCTCCGCCGCGGAGCTGACCTCGATCCTGGACACCTGGCTCGCCGGCCATGCCGAGGGAATCGCCTGCGTCATCGGCGACCCCACCTTCCGGTCGACGCCCCGCGTCCGGTCGCTGACCCCGGAGCTGTCCAAGGGGCTCGAATTCGACCTGGTCGTCCTGATCGACCCAAAGGCGTTCGGCGGCGGAATCGAAGGGGCGGTCGACCGCTATGTCGCGATGACCCGGGCGACCCGACAACTCGTCATCCTCACGAGCGCCTGAGCCGGCCCGGAGGAACGCCCGCCCCGGCCGCGTCGAACGGCGGGGCGGGCCCGGGATTCGAGGGCAGGGGCAGGAACCGGGTCAGCGCCGCCGACCCACCGCGAGCGTCATGGCCGCACACAGTACGCCCGGCAACAGCAGCGCCCAGGCCAGGTCGTGCGGGTCGGCCGCGCCGTCGACGCTGACGAAGGCGCCCATCGCGGCGACGCCGACCGTCGCGCCGATCTGGCGGACCGCGTTGAGGAGGCCGCCGGCGGCGCCCGCCGTGCCCTCGGGGGCCGTGGTGATCACCGTGGTGACCAGCGCGGGGAGCGCGAAGGAGACGCCGAAGCCGGTGCACAGCAGGCCGATGGCCAGGACCGGGTAGGCCGACCCGGTCAATACCGCCGCGGTGAACACGACGCTGCCCGCGGTCAGCAGGCCCAACCCGGCCAACATCGGCCCCCGCGCTCCCGAGGCGGCCACGATCCGGCCGGTGAGCAGCGGGTTGACCGCGAACGGCAGGGTCATCGGCAAGAACGCGACGCCGGTCTCCAGCGGCGACATGTGCAGGTTCTGCCGAAACAGCAGCGGCAGGACGAACAGCAGCCCGGTCATGGTGAAGTTGACCGCCGCCCCCGCGAGCAACGCGGACACCGTGTTCCGCGAGCGCAGGATCGCCCGGGCCGGCACCGGGTCGGGGCTGCGCCGCTCGGACCCGGCGAACAACAGTCCCGCCGCCACCGCGCCCGCGCCCGAGGCGATCGCGTGGGTCGTGGCGCCGGAGCCCGCCGCGATCAGTGCGTCGGTGGCCAGTCCGAGGGCCACGCACGCGACGAGTTGGGAGGTCCAGTCGATCGGCCGGACACCCTTCGGGCAGCGCGCCGTTCGCCCGGCGGTCAGCGCGAGGGTGAGCGCGGCGAGCGGTACGTTGATCAGGAAGATGGCCCGCCAGCCGAAGGCGTCGACCAACACGCCGCCGGCGATCGGTCCCACCGCGAGCGCGGCGCCGCTGAGTGCGGCCCACACCGCGACCGCCCTGGCGCGCTCGGCCGGCACCGGATACAGCGTGGTGACCATCGCCATCGACGCGGGTACGCACGCGGCGGCGGCCACACCGAGCAATCCGCGCAGGGCGACCAGGGTCCACAGGTCCGGCGCCCACGCGCTGAGCAGCGAGCCGAGGCCGAACGCGACGATGCCCACCCGGAACGCCCGATGCGCACCGAACCGGTCGGCCACTGCGCCCGCCGTCAACAGCAGCGCGCCGAACACGACGGTGTACCCGGACACCACCCATTGCAGACCGGCCACCGAACTGCCCAGCGACCGGGCCAGATCCGGCTCGGCGACCGACAACACGGTCAGGTCGAGCAACACCATGAAATAGCCGAGCGCGATGCCGAGGAGGGCGACCGTACGCGAACGCGCCGTCGGCGTGGGCCGGGTGGACAGGGGTGAATCGACGACGGACATCGAGGTTCTCCAGGAATGGAAGGGGTGACCACGACCGAGAACACGCCCGAGGTGTCGGCGATCGGAATGGGGTCGAGGGCAACCACTGTGTGGGCGCGCCCGATTCGACTCGACCGGCTGGGCCGCATGCCCCGTTCGGAATATCCGAACGCCCGCCCGGGGTTGCCGGACCATGGAATTTCGGCAACTCCGCACGTTCGAGACGGTCACCCGCACCGGGACCGTCACCGCCGCCGCCAACGTGCTCGGCATCGCGCCCTCGTCGGTGTCGGAACAGATCCGGGTGCTGGAGAAGTCGGTCGGCGTCGCGTTGTTCGACCGAGGCCCCCGGGGCATGACGCTGACGCCGGCCGGGGAGCGCATGCGCGACTGGGCCCATCGTCTGCTCGACCAGGCCGAACAGGCGCGCCGCGAGGTCGCGGAGGCCGCGCCGCTGTTGCGGCTGGGCGCGTTGGAGAGCATCGCCGCGACGCACGTGCCGCCGGTGCTGGCCCGGCTCGCCGCGCGTCGGCCCGACCTGCGGGTCCGGGTGGCTTCGGACCGAACGCGCGACGAACTGCTGGGCGAGGTGGCCGCCGGCCGCCTGGATGCGGCGCTGGTCCTGGACACCGGCACCTGGCTCGGCGAGCTGGGCTTCGAACCGCCGCCGGCCGCCCTGGCGTTCGTCGACCTGGAGCCGGTCCCACTGGCCCTGGTCGCGGCGCCGGGCCATTCGCTCGGGGGCCGGGCCCGGATCGCCGGCGAGGATCTGCGCGGGCACCGGCTGCTGGTCAACGCGGCGGCCTGCTCGTTCCGCCTGGCCGGTGATCGACTCCTGGGCGCGGAGGTGGAACAGGTCCGGGTCGGCGGTGTGGCGGTCATCCGGGCCTGGACCGAACAGGGCCTGGGAGTGGCCCTGTTGCCGTTCTTCGCGGTGGCCGACCAGCTTGCCGCCGGGAGCTTGATCCGGCTCGCCCTGGACGCCCCCGATCTGACCCTGCGTCTGGTCTGGCGCCCGGACCGGGAATCCCTCCCCGGCCTCCGCGAAGTCCTCTACGCGGCGGCGGCTCCCACTTCGAGTCCCGGCCCCGGCTCGGTTGCCGACCCGGCTCCCCACCCGGCTGCCGCCCCCGGCCCGGCCTCCGCGCCGACGCCCGCCCGCGCCGTCGCGACCACCACCACGGCGCTCCCGGCGCGCTGACCCGACACGACCCGACCCGCACCGCCGTCCGGCCCGGCCGCCGTCCGGTGCGGCGACCGAGCCGGCGGCGTTTACGTTCCGGGGTTGGCGGTCACTGTCCGTTGCGGAGCCGGTGGGCGGTGGATGGGAGTGCGATGGTGCAGCGACGACGGGAAGTCCCTCGGCGCCGGGGTGGGGCGGCGTCATGGACCCGGTGACCGCCTCCCTGGTCGAGATTCACGACCGGCTCGGCGCCGTCACCGACGGCGAAGTCGCGGACTACATCCCGCAGTTGGCCTCGGCCGACCCGCGCACCTTCGGGTTGGCGCTGGTCAGCATGTCCGGCCACTGCTACCGCGCCGGTGATACCGACGACCCGTTCAGCATCCAGTCCGTGTCGAAGCCGTTCGTGTACGCGCTCGCGCTGTCCGAGCTGGGCCCGGCCGAGGTGAGCCGCCGGGTCGGCGCGGAGCCCAGCGGCGAGGCGTTCAACGCGATCAGCCTCGAACCGGGCACCGGCCGCCCGGCGAACCCGATGGTCAACGCCGGCGCCATCGTGACCACCTCACTGGTCCCGGCCGCGGACGCCCGGGATCGTTTCGAGCGCATCCGCGCGTGCCTGTCCGCGTTCGCGGGCCGCTCCCTGGACGTCGACGAGGAGGTGTACCGCTCCGAGGCCGACACCGGCGACCGCAACCGAGCCCTTGCCTACCTGATGCGCGGCGCGGGGTCGTTGTCCGGCGACGTGGACGAGACCGTACGCACCTATTTCCGCCAGTGCTCGATCCGGGTGCACGTCGCCGACCTGGCGGTGATGGCGGCGACACTGGCCAACGGCGGCGTCAATCCGGTCACCGGCGACCGGGTGGTCGCCGAACCGGTGGCGGTGCGGGCACTCGCGGTGATGGCCACGTGCGGCATGTACGACACCGCCGGCGAATGGTTGCTGCGGGTGGGCCTGCCCGCCAAGAGCGGGGTGTCCGGCGGCCTGATCGCCTGCAGCCCGGCGCGCTTCGGCATCGCCGTGCACAGCCCGCCACTGGACCGCGCGGGCAACCCGGTACGCGGCGTGATCGCGCTCACCGAACTCTCCGAACGCTTCGCCCTGCACCTGATGCACCAACCGGGCCGGCACATCGCGACCGTCACCGATGTCACCACCTCGCTCGACCACCCCTCCTACCGGGCCCGCACCCCGGCCCAGCGGGCCGTCCTGGACCGCGAGGGGCACCGCATCGTGGTCATCCGCGCCCAGGGCATGTTGGAATTCACCGAGACGGAACACCTGCTGCACGCGCTGCGCGAGTCGGTGCCGCCGGCACCGGGTTGGATCGTGTTGGACGTGGACCGGGTCACCGGGATCGCGGTCGGTGCCGCCGCGATGCTCGGCGCCGCCCTGGCCGATCTGGCCACCGCCGGTCACGAGCTCGCCATCGCGGCCCGGGAACCGCTGCTCGACCCGATCGCCGAGCCGGCACCGTGGGCCGCGTTCCGCAGCCGCGAGGAGGCTGTGGCCTGGTGCGAGGACCGACTCCTGGCGGCGGCACCACCGGCGGGGTGAGCGCGGTGGCCTTCGTCCCGGGAAACGCGGGCTATTCGAACTCGGGCCGCTCGTACGACCCGTACGTGGGCGCCCCGACCCGTTCGTAGGAGTCGATGACCACGCCGGTCCCGGTGGTGCGCGACCCGGTGAGGGTGAACGCGGTCGGCTGTAGATCGGGGGTGAACAGGCGCTTGCCCGTGCCCACGACGACCGGGAAGGTCAGCAGGTGCATCGTGTCGATCAGCCCGAGCCGGAGCAGCGCGCCGGCCAGGGCTCCGCTGCCGTGGATCTGCAGTTCACCGCCGTCGCGCTGCTTGAGCGCGGCCACCTCGCGGCCGAGATCGCCGCCGAGCAGCGTGGTGTTCGCCCAGTCGGCCGACGTCAGGGTGGCGGTGGGAACGTACTTGGGCAGTCTGTTCAGCCGGTCGGCGATCAGGTCGTCGGGGGCGGTCATCTTCGGCCAGTACGACGCGAAGATCTCGTAGGTGCGGCGTCCGAGCAGGAAGGCTTCCGCCCGGCCGATGACGTCGGTCATGAACCGCCCGAAGTCGTCGTCGCCGTAGGGCACCGACCAACCGCCGTGCTCGAACGCGCCGCTGGGGTCCTCCTCCGGCCCACCCGGCGCCTGGTAGATACCGTCGATGGTGAGGAAGGTGGTGAGGACGAGCTTCATGGCAGTGCCCTTCGTGGTTTCCGAGCCGTCACATGCTTCGACCGCCGGTCGGCCGGAAACTCATCGGTGCGGGAGGGATCCCTGCGAAGTTCCCACCACCCACGGCGGCAAACCACCTCGCGCGGCACCCACTCCGCGCGACCATCGGCGCACGAGGAGCCACCACATGTCGTATCCGATCTATCCCGAGGCCCGCTACCGGGGCGAGGGCGGCGAGGTCAGCGCCCGCTTCCGCCCCGCCGAGCATCCGCCCGAGCTGACCACGGCCGGGGCGACCTACCACTACCTGGCCACGACCGATTCCACCGACGGCGAGTACGGGCTGTACCGGGTGGACATGCACGCGGTACCCAGCGGCCCGAGCACGCACTTCCACCGGACCATCTCCGAGTCGTTCTTCGTGCTGTCCGGCACGATCCGGCTGTTCGACGGCGACGCGTGGCGCGACGCCAAGGCCGGTGACTTCCTGTATGTGCCGGTCGGCGGCCTGCACGCGTTCCGCAACGAATCCGGCGAGCCGGCCTCGATGTTGCTCCAGTTCGCGCCCGGGGCGCCACGCGAGACCTACTTCGAGGGCATTCCCGAGTTGGAACACCTCACCGACAAGGAACGCGCGCAGTTCTTCCTGCGCCACGACAACCACTGGGTGGACCTGGGCGGGTAGTGCGACGGCCACCGCATTCGCCGTCCCTACCACCGGGGCATCGCCGACCGTCGCCGGATCCGCGAGCCCGGCGCGGTGGCGATCAGGCTGCCGGCATGCCCGGTCAACGCCCGACACGTGCCCGGTTCCGCCGGCTCCCCGGCCAACGGGGCGAACTCCGCCGCCTCCGTCACCGGGAGCCGGGTGGACAACCGGCCGGCCCGATCCGCCGCGTACAACCTGCCGTTCATCGCGGTGAGCACGATCGCACCACCGGCGGGGCCCAGTTCGCGCCACGGCGGTGTCGCGTCCGGGTCGGCGGGCAACTCGGCCGCGTACACGTGCCGCAGCCGGTCGTCGGCGCACACCGCGAACAGGCCGCCGTCGCACAGCGCGAGCGCGATCGTGCCGGTCGGCAGCCGGGACACCCAGGTCCACGGCGCCGGTCCGGTCAGCGGCGGGCGCCGCAACAGGCGGCCGTCCGCCGTGGCCGCGTACAACACCAGCGGCAACGGGCCGAACGCCTCGCGCGCCGCCGCCAGTGCCACCACCGGTCGGGCCGTGTCGATCGTGCGCCACGGCAGGTTCTGCCCGCTCACCTCGCGGCACACCAGCGCACCCTCGGTGTCCACCGCGAACAGCACGTCCTCGCAGGCCGCCAGCGCCCGGATGTCGCCGGAGGGCCCGATCTCCTCCCACTGCGGCTGCCGGTCCGCGTCGAGCCGATCGAGCACGTTGCGGGTGACCCGGTCCACCACCGGATCGGCCAGCGCACTGCCCCAGTTGATCGTGCCCGCGTTGAACACCGTGCCCGCACCCAGCCGGAAGGTGCCCATCACCGCGTCCCCGCCCTGACCGTAGCGGGCCCAGTGCCGCAGGTCGGCGGTGGCCAGCACGACGAAGGACGGCGGCGTGCCGTCCCGGCCCGTGGCGCGAGGCACGCCGCCGCGCCACTCCAACTCGGTCGCGTCCGTCTCGTAGCCCAACGCGCCCTGGGCGAACTTGTCGCCGTCCGCGAGCCCGGTGCCCGCGAAGACCCAGTGGTCGGTGAAGCGGGCGATGTACGCCTCCTCCCGGATCACCTTCATGCCCTCGCCCCACGCGCCCGCGCCGCGGCGGAAACTCAGTCCGGTCATGCTGTTCTCCGGGCGGTACACCGGTGCGCTGGACCACTCCACGGTGACCCGCCCGGGATCGATCGCCGCCATCGGGTCGCTCACCGCGTCCCGATGGCACACCATGGTGCGCCCGTCGTCCTCCAGCCGCATCTGCCACCACGCGGTGTTGGCCGCGAAGATCGCCAGATTGCCACCGCGCCGGACGAAGCCCTCAACCGTGTCGCGTTGTTCCCCGGACCAGTACTCGTCGTGCCCGTTGATCACCAACAGCCGGTAATGCCGCAGCAGTTCGTCGCCGCCGTGCAGATCCAGACCGGAACAGAACTCGACCGACCGACCGGTGGCCCGGAACCAGCGCAGCAGTCCCTCCTCCCAGCGCTCCGGCGGTGGGCCGCCGCCGGGTCGGTCGAAGGAGACCCGGGCGGCGCGATCCGGCTGTTCGGCGTAGTACAGCCCCTGGCCCGGCACACCGGAGCGGTTGTACGCCTGCCACGTGGCGAACGGCACCGAGACCAGGATGCCCGCCGTGCCGCCCGGATCCGCCGCCCGCACCACGAACCAGACCTCGTGGTCCAGCGGTTCGACCCCGGCGAGCGGGGTGCCGTCGTCGAACACGGCCCGGTAGAGCGAGCTGGGCCAGTGCTCGGGGACGACCAACTCCCAGATCCCACCGTCGATCCGCCCGCGCGTGAGCACCCGGTCCGTGATCGCGTCCAGGACCGTGACCTCGCCGTGCACCGGGCCGCCGTCGGTATGGGCGAGGTGGAAGCGCAGCCGACCGCCCGCGACCACCGAGGTCGCGCCGGCATACGCCAGAACGCTCATGCGACCGGCTCCGCCACCCGCTCCGCGAAGCCGGTCAACGCGCCGATCGGCACTTCCCGGCCGCCCGCCGCGCGCACCAACAGGTCCTCCAACGCCACCAGATGCGCCTCCAACGCGTGTACCGGCAGATACGCGGTGTCACCGGTGACGCTGACCACCAGCGCGTCGCCCTCGGAGACCACGTGCATGCAGTACCGGCAGGCGATGAACTCGTGCCCGCCCGCCGGTTCGACCCGACTGTGGGTGCGCGCCGCATCCAGTTCGGCGGTGGTCGGTGCCGGGCCGGTCGTGGCCGGCCGGTCCACCAGGCGCATGTCGTTGAAACAACAGAACGGCCGGATCGGCGTGCCGCGTTCGGCCGCGATCCGCTGCATCAACGCGTTCCACCGATCCGGGTCGTAGCCCGCGCTGCGATAGGCGCGCAGCGACGCCTGCCACGCGGCGGGCAGCAGGTCGGTGAAATGCGCGGCCGGGTCCAGGTCCAGGACGAACAGGCCCTCCTGGGACAGCGTGGTCACCAGATCGCGGCTCTCCGCCCGGAATCGATTGGCCACGATCGGCAACATCACCGCGGTGTCGCGACCACCGGCCCGGGCGGCCCCAACCCCCCCCCCCCGCCGCCCGACGGCGGCCGGGCGGATCCCGGGACGCCCCGCCCCCCCCCCCGGGGCCCCGGCCCCCCCCGCCCGGCCGCGCCGGCG
>NZ_JBHZAV010000144.1:0-23273 GCF_042754445.1 Embleya sp. NPDC059213 | reverse complement strand
TACGGCCGGGCCAAGCCCGACCTCCTTCGCAAGCGCATTCTTCTCTGCCACTGAAGATCCACATCTCGTGTTTCACCAAACTCGCGACAGAGTCTAGGAGTTCCCCGCTCGCGGACGGTTGATCGCCCCACTGGCGGACGTTGAAAGTCCCCGGCGGACGGTTGATCGCCCCGCTCGTTGGTTCAGCCGAGCGGGACGACGCCTCGTCCGGTGGTGGCCTCGGCAAGGCGGTGGCTGTCGCCCTGCGTGACGACGACGTGGGCGTGGTGCAGGAGGCGGTCGACGGTCGCGGTGGCGAGGGTCTTGGGCATGATCTCGTCGAATCCAGACGGATGAAGGTTGCTGCTCACGGCCAGACTTCGCCGTTCGTAAGCGGCATCGACCAGGCGGTGGAAGCCCTCGGCGGCGCCCGGTGAGACGGGCAGGAGCCCGATGTCGTCAACGACGATCAGATTCCAGGGTCCGCAGTGCGGACTGCGTCGGGATGGGGATCGAAGACGCTTCCTCGTTCCAGATGTGGAAGGTCTTGCCGGTCGGGAAGGCCGCGCGGGTGCGGCGGGTGCGGAGGTTGGCAGCGTCGCGGCCAGCCGCCTCTTCGGCCGGCAGAGCCCGGACGATCTCTGCCGGGTCCCAGCGCTGGGCCTTCGCCGTGGCGATGATCTCGGCCATCGCCCGGCGGACGTGCGGCAGCTTCAACCTGGGTCAGTGCGATCGCCTCGTCGAACGCGGCGCCGGACGTCGCGGCGACCGCCGAGGCCGGCGCTTGGATGCGGGGCCGCGTCGCGGCCGGTAGGGCGGAATTGTCGTTCATGAAACAGGTGCTCTTGCCAGGTCGGGGCCGACGCGGGATGCCCGTCGACCGAGGTGGTGGGGTTGCTGTCGTGGGGGCCGGATAGGTTGCCCGGATGACTGACACGGACCCGCTGGTGCCCGTCCTCGCCGGACTCGTCGTCGACGTCGTCTGGTTCCTCGACAGCTGCGAGGACGACGAGGTCGACCCCGACTCCGCGGTGAAGATGACGGAGAGCGTCGCCTGGGTACTGGGGCGACTGCCGCTGGACCAGCGCGACCGGTTCCTGAAGGTCCTCGCGGACCTGGCCGAGGCCGAGGAGAACCCGGGGCGGCAGGAGTTTCTGGAGTCCTTCCCGTTCTCCTGCGGCCTGGTCGAAGAGGGGCCCGAGGGCTCAGGTCGAGCCGAAGCCTGACCAGGCGGAGGTGCCCGGCCGCAGGCTGTGGGTCTCGCTTCGGCGGATCGGCTCCGTGCGGTCGTGCTCGCCGCGCGGGGCGTCGGGGTAGTGCTCGTCGGCGATCCGCGGACTGCCCGGCCTCGAGCGCGGGTGGCGGGCGACCTCGACCGCGCTGCCCGCGGCCATTGCGGTCACGATCAGCTCGTCGCCGTGGAAGCGGACCCAGACCCGCTCGTCGACGAGCTGGTGCGGGACCGAGTAGCGGACCGCGAGTACCCCGCGATCCGTGCGCGGCGCGCGAGGATGAGCCCCGAGCGGCGTCGTGCGGCGGGCGATGTCGTCGACACGATTGCCCGCCGCGACCCGTGCGCCGCGCCGGCCGCCGAACCCGAACCGCTCGATCCCGGGGACGACATCCTCGTGGTGGACGACGACACGACCGTGTACGTCTTCCTCCTACTTCGTGCGGCTTGCGACACCCGGGCCCTTGTCGCGCGCTTCGGGTCCACCGTATGAGCGTCGTCGCGGGGGCGGAACGAGGTCGATTACTGGTCGTCCTTGAGGGCCGCGGTCATCTGCTCGTCGAGCTTGCGGACGTGGTCGCGGTAGGAGTGGAGGGTGGCGTTGACGTCCTTCAACTGCCAGTTCTCGTCGACGTCGTCGTCGGTGGTGACGAGTTCGAGGTGGTCTTCGAGCGGGCGCATGTGCAGGCCCTGCAGAACGGTCAGGAGTTGCGCGGCACCCTTGTTGCCGCCGCGGGTGCCGTACGTGGCGACGGTGGCGGGCTTGTCGTGCCATTCGTGGTACAGGAAGTCGAGGGCGTTCTTCAGGGCTGCGGGGTAGCCCCAGTTGTACTGGGGGAAGACGAACACGAAGCCGCTGTATGAGCTGACGGTGCGGCTCCATGCCCGGGTGTGTTCGTGTGCGTACTGCTGGAGGGCGGCCTTGAGGGGCTCGTCCAGCAGGGGCAGGCCGACCTGGGCCAGGTCGAGCAGCTCGTAGTGCAGCGGGCTGGTCTCCTGCGCGACGTCGCGGATCCAGGTGGCGATGTCGGGGCAGATGCGTGCGGGACGGGTGCTGCCGATGACCACCGCGATGCGGTCGCCCGCCTGTTCGGGGCCAGGTCGGGCGGTCTGCGTGTCGTTGGTGCTGGTCACTTGCGGCCTTCCCGGTCACGTGGTCGATCCCGTTGCACCCATATTCCCATCTATGGACGGGGCTCGACGTCGCCGGCACCCCGGTCGTCGCGCGTACGCCGGCCATGTCGGCTCCAGCGCGCACCGGTGCGATCACCTCGTGCCCCGGCCCCGTGACCGTGGCAGGCACCGGGTTTCGCATCCCCGTCCACGGCCGCAGCGGACACGGCTCCGCACTCCACCGGGCCGCCGACCCGGTCCCGGCCGCCGCCGAGATCGTCACCGCCCTGCAGGTCCTGGTCACCCGCACCACCGACGCCTTCGAACCGGTCACCCTCAGCGTCGGCGTCCTGCGCGCCGTCGTCCACCGCCACGTCCGTCAACGCGCCCGGCGCGAACGCCGGATCGACCAGGCCCAGCCGCGCGGCAGCGCTGTCCGCGAGCAGGTCGGTGACCTGCGGCGCGACCGTGCCGTCTACAACCTCGGCGAGAGCGTGCACACGACGATCCCGAACTCGTCCGTCTGGGCGGCCGGGGGCGTGCGGCCACCGATGATGATCACCGTCGACGGGGGCCGAGGATTTTTCTCATGCCTGCTGTCCGGTGGTGAAGAAGTCGGCCAGAACGGGGGCGAGGGGTTCCGGGTGGATGTCGTGTTCCTGGCCGGGGAAGACGTGGAGGGCGAAGTTGTCGGCCAGTGCGGCGAGTTCCCGTGCCCCGGCCAGCATCTGGGGTGCGCCCGCGTCCCCGCTGCCGACGAGGACGGGCACGGTCACCGACTGCCAGCGGTCGGCGGGCAGTGGCCGGCCGGACATGGTGTCGCCCATGACCAGGCCGTCGTAGGGCAGGGTGCGGGCGGTGGCCTCCATGCCGGCCCAGAAGGGGGCCTGCCGCATTCCGGCGACGGCTTCGGCGGGCATGCCGACGGCCGCGGTCATGAAGTAGGCCACGGCATCTCCGTACGCGCCCTGCTTGACGAGTTTCGTCAGGTGGGCGACGTAGTCGGCGGGCAGCGGCGGGCGGCTGTCGTCGGTGATGAAGGGCGGTTCGTACAGGGCCAGGCGGGAGACGGCACTGCCTCGGGCCGCGGCCTCCAGTGCCAGTACGGCACCGGAGGACATGCCGAAGACCATCGCCTCGCCGCCCACGCGCTCGATCAGCGCGTCCAGGTCCTCGACCTCGCGCTGCACGTCGTACTCCGGGCCGTCCCCGCTGTCGCCGCGGCCCCGGCGGTCGTACGTGATCACCGTGAAGTGCTCGGCCAGCACAGCGGCGAGTCCGGCAAAAGCACCGCGCGTCATGAACGCACCGCCGACGAGAACGACGGTGGGGCCCGAGCCCTGCTGCTCGTACGCGATGGCCGTGCCGTCGGCGGAGAACACCTTGTCCATGAGGAACCACTCCAGATTTCTACGCGGTACGCGGGGTCGAAAGCCCCCGAGTGCTCGGAACTGGACGGTACAGTACCCAAACGAGTACTGGTCGGTCCAGTACTCTCCAGGAGAGCCGAGACGGATGAGAGGGAGTGGACGATGGACAGTCGTTCCGTGCGCAAACACGAGGCGATCCTGGAGGCAGCGACCAGCGTTTTCCTGGACAAGGGGTACTCGGGGACGAGCATGGACGACATCGCGAAACTGGCCGCGGTGTCCAAGCAGACCGTCTACAAACACTTCTCCGACAAGGAGAAGCTCTTCGCCGAGATCGTTCTGGCCACCACCGAACGCATCGACAACCTGGTCGACTCGGTGGCCGACGTCCCAGCCGACGCCGACGACCTGGAAGAGAACCTGACCCGCCTCGCCCACCGACTCCTGACGACCCTCACCCAACCCCCGGTGATCCAACTGCGCCGCCTGATCATCGCCAACGCGGACACCTTCCCCGAACTGGGCGCCACCTGGTACGAACAAGGCTTCGAGCGCGTCCTGGTCACACTGGCAGCCACCTTCCGACGCCTCACCGACCAAGGACTCCTCAAGACCGACGACCCGATGCTGGCCGCCCACCACTTCGCCGGCCTGCTGCTGTGGATCCCGGTGAACCAGGCCATGTTCCGCGGCAACACCCGCAACACCGAGGCCGACCTCGACCGCTACGCCGCCGCCGGAATCCGCACCTTCCTCGCCGCCTACCGCTCACCGGGCGAAGCTCCGTCTCCCGTCTCCCGACCCCCTGCGCCCGAGTCCGGTCGCCGGTGACGAGTTCGCCCCTCGCGTGACCGGGGCGGGCGGTGCGGCAGCGCATACCGGCCGGGTGGTCCGCGCCTGAGTCGGATCACGGGTGGCCCGTTGTCGCCCGGCGCCGGGTCCTCGCACAGCGGCAGACCGCTTCGTGGACCAGTCGCGCAATCGGACGCGTCGCTTCTGCGCCAACGCGTGCGCGAGCCGGACCACGGTCGCGGCGCATCGGGCGCGAGCGGCGAAGAACCGTTGGGTCGTTTCCGGTGGATCGGTTCGGTTCGGTTCGGCCGACGCTCCCGGGCGAACAGGTGTCACCAGGCCACGGCGGTCTTCCAGATCGTGTAGAAGATCCCGTCCGCGGCGCGGTCGAGGGCCGTCGGGTTGATGTTGGTGGTCGTGTCGCAGGACGAGTGGTGGCACGCGTCGAAGGGGCGGTTCGCGGTTCCGCCCCACTTGGCCGCCTGCGCCGACGACTTGATGCCGCGGGTGCCCGTCGTATACCCGGACGTGGGTATGCCGGCCTCCCGGAAGGGCACGTTGTCGGAACGGCCGAATCCCTCGATGTTCTCCTCGGGGTACAGGTTCAGGGCGTTCCAGTACTGCCTCAGGGGCGCGGCCGTGGGCGACGAGACGCCGTCGACGAAGTAGCCGGCGTTGGTCGACCCGACGGCGTCGATGTTGTAGTAGGCGGTGATCGCGGCACGCTGGGACGCGGTGAGCGATTGCACGTACGACTTGGATCCATCGAAGCCCTGTTCGGTACCCGGCCACCAGATGAACCGCACACTCGCGGCCATGGCCGGGTCGGCCTGGGCCAGGGCGAGCGCGTTCTCCAGGAGGACGGCGGCACCGGAGCCGTTGTCGTTGATGCCGGGTCCGCCGAAGTCGTTGTCGAGATGGGCGCCGAACACGACGACCCGACGGTCCTCCGGGGCGTCCGGCGGCGGGGCCGGCCATTCGGCGGTCAGGTACGTGGCGGAGCGAACGCAGGGGACGCAGATCCGCTGTCGGACACTGATGCCCGCGCTCTGCAGCCTGCTCTGGATGTAGTCGCGCGACGCGTTGTATCCGTTGGTTCCGGTCACGCGATTGTTGCCGTACTGGGCGGCTATCGCCTGGAGTCGGGCCAGGTGCGACTGGACTTGGGCGACGTTGATGTCCGGTGGCGAGGTCCCGGCCGCCGGCGCCGACGCGGCGGCGGTTGGTGTGGTCATCGAGACCACCAGGGCGGCGACCGCTGCCGTGACGGTCGCGATCGTCTGCGTTCTGCGGTTCATCGAGGCTCCTCGAAGTGGAAGACGTACCTCGATCACGATTCCGGCCGGAGGTGGGCATCGGAAGCGTGCCCGAGCCGAGACCAGGCTCGCACCGGGCGCGTGGCTCCCGCAGGACACCCGGTACGGCCGGCAAGAATCGGCACACCCCTACTCCGGGCGCGCCTCGACATCCGTCGGGGTCCCGGAGCACGTTCCCGTCGAGACACCGGCGTCCCCGGGGGTGTGGGGGACGTGGAGTCGTCCCGAACTCCGAGCAACCCGGGCGGGATTCGTACGAGACCATGGGCCCCGACGGCCGACAGCCGCGGCCCGGATGTCCGCGATCGTGTCTTCGGCGTCAGTCCCAGACCAGGGACACGACTCGGTGGCCTTCGGGGTTGTCGGGAAGATCCGTGAACCGGTCGAGCCGGTGGACGAATCCTTCGATCACCCCGTCGGCGCACAAGGATTCGTGATCCACGCGGCGTTCGATCTCCCACGTCTCGGCGCTCGTGCAGAGGGCGACGGCCTCGGCCATGATGTCGTCGCGACAGACGAGGTCGTCGTGCGGTTCCACACGGATCCACGCGACGTCGGGCGCCTCCTGGAGAACGCGCAACCGTCGGCGGATCTCCGCCAGTTCGGGGCGCCCATCGGCGGGCCGGTCCGCCTCCCATCGGTTGGGGGCGAGGGAGTCCTGCGCGTCGTTGCCGACGAAGAACTCGTCGAGTGTGAGCAGCGGGAGCGCTCCGCAGCCGGATCCCCGGGTCCTCGCTGCGGACCACGTCGTGCGCGGCGGACAGGTCGTCGATCGTCTGCGGCCGGCTGTCGCCGGCGTACGCGACCACCGCCATCACACGGCCGTCGTACGCGCGCAGGGCGCGGCGAAGCGCGGCCAGGTCGTACCGGTAGTCGGTCACCGGGACTTCGAGCAGGGCGTCGCCGCAGCCGAGCCATCCCAGGGCGCCCTTGACGCTGTAGTGGCCGATCCCGGCGGGGACGACGAGCTTGAATCGGCCCGGGTCGCGGACGCCCTCGCGCATGGTGCCGGGTGCGGCGTGATCGCGCGCGAGCATCATTGCCACAGCGTTGCTGCCCGAGCCGCCCTGGGTCAGGACGCCGCCCACGTCCCACACGTGGAGGCGCACGGCTACCCCGCGCCCTGCCGCAGCCGGTCGACATCAAGACAGCGGCTTCGCCCGGCACCATGTTTGCAGCCCGGTCAGAATCCAGGACAGATGTGCTTGCGGACGACGGCCAACACGAGCTTGGCTTTCGCAGCGCCCATCGGTCCGTTCGGCGTGGTGAACCGCTGGTCGACGAGTTCGATCAGCTTCGGGTCGTCGCCGGGCCACTGCTTGATCGAGGTGCATTGGTCGCGCCCGCGGCTGACGGCGCGGTCTGCCTTGCCGTTGACGATGGCCGGGTCGATGGCGTCAAGGTCGGCCACGTACTTGGCTTGGGTGGCTGCGTCGGGCTTGGGGACGGCAACTGCTGCACCGGGTGCCGCGGCTGTGGTTGTACCGGCTTCGGCCTTCGTGGTCGGCGCAGCAGGGCTGCTTGCCTTGGGCGTGTCCGGGGTGACCGTGGCGGGTCCCGCGGCTTTGACCTTGTTGGTCTTGTCGTCGTCTCCGTTGCCGCTGCAGCCGGTGGCGAACAGGACCGCCGCCGCCAGGGTTGCTGCGGCGGCGTGTCGGGTGATGCGCTGCACTGTGCCCCCAGAGTGTGTGTTCCCTGGTAGACCGGCGGCGCGGTCGGAAGGTTGTACGGCGGTGCCGGATCGGGCCCGCCGATGCACCGCCTGGTCGAGGCGGCAACCGAAGCACGACGCGTCTGGAACGCTCGGAGCCCTGGGCGCACTTCGGCCGCGACGTCGGTGTTCAGGTTGTCGGCAGCTTGATTGCGGTGGGCCTGTTGGGTCTGGTCGCGTACCTGTTGGCCAGGTAGGCCGGACGCACGACGGCCCCGAGTCGGGTCGGCTCGGGGCCGTCGGTGGTGTATGGGTATGCCAATTACACGGGCTGTGGACCACCGACTCCAGGGCTGCCGGCCGTGTCGTGCAAGATTTCTACGGATAGACCGTCCCGTACCACCTCTGATTTTCGCCGCCATGGCACGTCCACTGTCCGGCTGCGTCACCGTCTCCGGTTCCCCAGGAAAGGATTTCGAGACATTTATCAGAATTTGCGTTGACTATATCTTCACCATCTGAGTTATGTGGAATTGCACGCCATTCTTGAGTTCGTGATCCATTGCACTCCCACTGGCCTGCCGGGGCGCCGTCGTCCGTCCGGTCGCCGCGAATCTCCAGACACAATCCGGAATTGACGTTTACGAGCGTGTAGTACCCGTTGGGGCCGTACTTTGCTATCCAATTCTGTGTATGCGAGTGGTTGCATTCCCACTGGCCTGCCGGGGCGCCGTTGTCCGTCCGGTCGCCGCGAATCTCCAGGCATCTTTGTGAAAAAACATTCTTGAACGTATGCGTTTTCCACACGATGATTGGGGCGGTGCCACCGGGGGCTGGGTCGGCGGTGGAGGGCGTGGCCATCATGGTTGTGGCCAAGGCGAGAGCACCCATTGCGCCAAGCGGGGCCCGCAAGAATCTGATTGACGGCATCGTGAAGTCTCCTTGGGTCAGATCAGATCCTTTACCAGGCAATACATGCGCGATAGTGCCATCTCGGCCAACTGGCTGTGACAGTCAGCCGGAGCCGGGTTCGGCGCGGATGCGGTCCTGCTCTGCCCTGCAAGAACAGTGACAGTGAGCTGCCGGCCCACGTGCCCTCCTGCGGCCGGAGAGGCCGGAGAGGCCGGACAGGCAGGACCGGGACATCAACCCCCGCACGGCGCAGCTCACTTCCTGGACCAGGTCGAGGACGCGGCCCGTGCGCGGCGCCCCGTCGAAACCAGGGGTGGCACGATCGCCCCGGGCCGACCGCACCGGGCGGCCCTTGAGCCCGACCCGAAACCGGCTCGAGGAGCCCACTGCCACGCAACGGGTCCCGCCGGCGGCCGAGTTTCGGGACCTTGAGGCCGAGGCGTTCGACGAGGATCGCCGGGCGTTGGAGGTAAGGGACGGCCAACAGTGATCGGCCTTCGAGCCACATTACGTCGAACAGCAAGGCGAACGAGTTTGTGGATTCCCGTGCTCGAACGAGGGTGAACCCGTGCGCGCGGGATCCGATGACGTGATTCGCGGGGCGGGTTCGAGGCCATGGATCGTTCGCTCGCCGGCCGCCCGTTGCACACCGATGGCGCGCTGCCCGAGAGGAATCCGGCCTGCGGGAACGGCGTCGGTCGCGACGGGTCGCCGGTCGTCCCGCCGGGTTGAGACAGGGAAACTCAGGCCGATCACGGGCCCAACCGCGCTCCGGCAGCGGCCCGTAGCGCTGGTGTCTCCATCGGGTCGTCGCGGAGTACGGCGATACGGTGCAGGGTCTGCGGGTGGCGGGGTGCCGAGGCGATGGCCGGCAGCCGTGCCCGTTCCTCACAGTCCCCGAGCGACTCGGTGTATGCGTCGTCCAAGCCGGACGGGTCGATCGCGGCGATCGCTTTCAGGTAGTCGGCGCGCTCGTACGAGTGCGGGGTGTGCCGCCAGTAGCGCCAGAGGACGGGCACGGCGTCGGCGGCTTCGGGGCCGAAGCGGGCCAGTCTCTTCGCCGTGGTGTCGGGACCGCACCAGGCGCGGGCCTTCCACTGTTCGGTGAGTTCGGCCACGAGCCCCGGTAGCGCCCTCGGGCCCGGGGTGGTCGGCCGGCACGTCCGTCCCCAGCCGGGCCGGCCACTCCCGCCCGTCCACGGCCCACCCCCGTGCCGCCGGCACGGCGAGGGATCCGAGGCGGTCGACCGCCCGCCGGAGCAGGGGTCGGCGGCCGTCCGGGGTTCCGAGCGAGGGCACGAGCGGGATCAACCGCTCGGCCGGCTCCCGCCCGGCCAGGGCACGCAGTGCATCGATCTTCACGTCGAACTCCGTGCCGTCGGCGGCCGGCAGGGCCGGCAGCTGCTCGTCGCTCAGCCCGCCAAGGGACGGCCGCGGAGGAAATCGCCGGCCCGGCACCCCGATCCCGAAGCGGCTCCACGGCTGCAAAGACGACCACGGAACATGCACCTCCCCGCTCCAGCGTGTCGTGGCAGGCGTAGGACAGGGTGCGGGACGTCTCGTCGTGATAGCTCATCACGCCACACCCTGCCTGCCTGGGGGCGCGGTTGTCATGTGAGATCGGCCCGAGCCACGGGACGCAGTCGTCTCAGCGGCTCGGGGCGCCGGGCCACTCTGCGTCTCCTGCGGTCCATTTGAACTGAACCGGCTGCCCCGCCGCCTATTCCGCACGACCGAATTCCGAACCTACCGACACTCGGCTACGCGTGGGTCGCCCGGCCGTGGATCACCGCACGCGCGGGAGGGCTTTGTCGGGATGGGCGGCCCGCACGTACTTGACCGTCGTACCCGTGTGGATACCGCGCGTCATCGAAGGCCGAGTTCGGTTCCCGTCTCGTCGCTGCCGGTCCGGGCGCGTAGGGCGCGGATGGACCAGTCGAGTACCGGGTGCAGGCTTTGTGGGGCGGGCCAGCCGTTGATCGTTGCCAGCAGTGCGAGGTATCGCTCCCTGCGGGGGTCGTCGATGTGTTCCAAGCGGGACAGGAGTCGCCGTCGGGACTCGGCGTCGTCCCGGGCGTCGAGGAGATGTGCGCAGCGGGTCACAAGGGTCGAGACGATCTCATCGGCCTGTGGCGAGGTGGGTTCGACGCCGCCCGCCACGACCGGGGCGATCCGGTCGCGGACGATCGCGGCCAAGGTGTTGTGTGGGGTGGGCGGAGCCCCCTCGGTGTGCGTGGCCGCCTCGTCCTGGACCATCCGTTGCATCCGGACCCGGAAGTCCGGGTCCTGGGAGAGTTCGGCCAGTTCGACCCACGCCCGGACCTGCTCCACCTCGGGGTTGTCGGGCAGTTCCGGAGTCATCGAGCGCATGATCCCCGCGAACATCGGTGCATTGCGCACATCGGCGAAGGCGGCGTGAAGGAACTCGTCTATCAATCGCCGGCGTTCGGCTTCGGACAGGGTGGCCAGACGGTGCATCAGATGTGTCTCCTCAAGGGTGGCTCCGCGTGTGGCCACAGCGCTCAGCACCGCGCGCCGCAGCCGCAGGATCCGGATCTGCACCTCCAGCGCCTCGGCATGTGCCGCGGCGACCTCCGACAGCGCGAGTTCCCGGTCCACGACCTTGCGGATGGCCGCGAGATCCAGCCCCAGATCGCGCAGGGTCCGCACCAGGTCCAGGCGCGCGACGGCACCGTCGTCGTACCGGCGGTAGCCGGCCGGGCTGCGGTCGACGGGAGGCAGCAGTCCGCAGTCCGAGTAGAACCGGACGGTTTTGACCGTGGCACCGGTGCGCCGGGCCAATTCGCCGATCGAGTAGAGCGTGTGGCCGTTCATACCCCCACCTTCGGGTCTCCCCCTGCCGGAGACTCAACCCCGGTCACGACTGAGAAAGATGTTCCCGGACGGGTACGCAGCCCGGTGACGTCGTGCCTCCGACACACACGGCGCCGGCGGTCCGGGCTGCGTTGCCTCAAGGGATCGCGCTGTGGCGCGGCGCGCGGCGGAGGGGTCCCGGCTCTTCGAGCGCGGCTGTGCCGATGCGAACGTTGGTGAGGTGGTGGGTGACGAGGATCCTGGTGCGTCCTTCGGTGAGCCGGCGGAGACCATTCGTGGCCGAGACGTCCCACGGCGGCGACTGCGGCCGCCCACCCGCACCCGCACCCGCACCCGATGTCCCCGGGCCACGGCCGGGACGGCGTTCCGGCCGCGCCGGACGACCTCGTCCCGGCGCTGCTCGCCAAGGACCCCGACCACCGTCCCGCGTCCGCGGCCGAGGTCCACCGCTGACTCCGCGAACTCCCCACCACGCCCGGCACTTCCGAGGCCGTCACCCGTGTGCCCGTCGTCACGGACCACGACGCGGCGGCGATGGGATCCGGCGCGCCGTTTATGCTCGCCCCGCCGTTCCGGTTCGCGGTTCCCTCGGTGCGACCACTGTCCGATCCGGTGACCGGCGACGAGGTCGGATCCCTTGCGCCGGGGGAGTGGTTCCTGGCCGTGGCGTCGCACGAACGCGGATTCCTGGCGGCGAGCACCATGTGGCGGGCGGCGCCGAGCCGAACCTGGTAGACGTGCCCACACGACACCCGGCGCGAACTGGTCCACCACGGCCCGGATACGCACCTACACCGCAGGCGAGGCGATCC
This sequence comes from Embleya sp. NPDC059213, assembly GCF_042754445.1. Classification (NCBI taxonomy): domain Bacteria; kingdom Bacillati; phylum Actinomycetota; class Actinomycetes; order Kitasatosporales; family Streptomycetaceae; genus Embleya; species Embleya sp. NPDC059213. The sequence goes on along the minus strand of NZ_JBHZAV010000144.1, from coordinate 11,262 downwards.
CCACCCCCGACGAACCGGCCCGCTGCGCCGTCGCATGGGCGACCGCGCAGGCCGCCGGCGCTCACCCGGGCCGGGACGCAACGTGCCGCGAAGGCGTCGCACATCCCGCGAAGAGGCCGCTTGCGACCGGGTGTTCGGTCAGTTCGGGAGGAGGGACTCCAAGGGCACCCGGGTATCGGCCAAGCGGGCCGGGTCGACGGTCGCGCCGGAGCGGATGAGGGCCTGGACGGGTTCGACCACGTCCCAGACGTTGACGTTCATGCCCGCCAGGACCCGGTCGCCGGACAGCCAGAAGGCGATGAACTCGCGCGCGGCGGGGTCGCCGCGGAAGACGACCCGGTCGTAGCCGTCGGGTTCGACGTATCCGGTGTACTCCATGCCCAGGTCGTACTGGTCGGTGAAGAAGTACGGCAGTCGGTCGTAGACCGCGTCCTGGCCGAGCATCGCCCGGGCCGCGGTCTGCGGCTGGTTCAGCGCGTTGGCCCAGTGCTCGACTCGGATGTGCCGTCCCAACAGCGGATGGTGGGCGTTGGCGACGTCGCCGGCGGCATAGACGTCGGGGGCGGAGGTACGCAGGTGTTCGTCGGTGACGATGCCGTTGTCGACCGCGAGCCCCGCCGCATCGGCCAGGCGGGTGTCGGGGGTGACGCCGATCCCGACGACGACCGCGTCCGCCTCGATCCGGGTGCCGTCCGTGAGCAGGACGGCGTTCGCCGTGCCGGAGCCGCCGCTGATCTCGGCGACTTCGACGCCGAGCCGAAGGTCCACACCGTGATCGCGGTGCAGCTCGGCGAAGACCCGTGCCGCTTCCGGGCCGAGGGCCCGTAGCAGCGGTAGTTCCGCGCTTTCGAGCACCGCCACTTCGGCGCCCGCCGCGCGCGCGGCGGCAGCCGCCTCCAGGCCGATCCAGCCGGCCCCGATGACGACGATCCCGGCCCCGGGCCGGAACACGGCCTTGAGCCGGTCGCTGTCCTCCAGCCTCCGCAGGTACAGCACCCCGTCCAGCTCCGCGCCGGGAACCCGCAGCCGCCGCGGCGAGGCGCCGGTGGTCAGGAGCAGCGCGGCGTAGTCGAGCCGGCTGCCGTCGCCGAGGGTCAGCCGGTGCGCGGCGGGATCGAGGGCGGTGGCCGTCGTGTCCAGACGCAGGTCGATCCCATGGTCGGCGTACCATCCCTCCGGGTGGACGTACGCTTTCGCGCGCTCCTCCTTCCCGAGCAGGTAGCCCTTGGACAGGGGCGGGCGCTCGTACGGGCGCTCCCGCTCGTCGCCGATCAGCACCAGCGGGCCATCGAAGCCCTGTTCCCGGAGTGTCTGCGCGGCCTTCGCCCCGCCCAGCCCCGCTCCGACGATCACATGGGCACGGTTCACGGTCATGCGCTCTTCCTCCTACATTGGTTCCCGCACCGGTCCGGCCACGGGGATGGGGACGGGGCGGGCGCGGATCCGAACGGACAGCTCCGACACCAACGCTTTCCCCGTCGAACGCGTCGAGGGGACCTCGCACACGGGGGATTCGGTAACCGAACCCCGCCATCCTCACCCGCCCTCGGCATCCGCCTGCGGGTCCGAGCGCCCTCACGACCCGCGAACCACCCGAACGGCCCACCTCCGGGAACCCTCCATCACGCAGCCGGCTTCCTGCCGGTCGAAGGCGGGGACCTGTCGGTACGGCCGGCCGATGCCGGCCATGACGACGCCGGCCGCCGGCACCGGGGCCTCGCACGCACCCGTGGATCGCTCCCGAGCGCCGATCGATTGCGCGGCGCGCTCGGTTCAGTCCCGGTGCTGCCCTGTTCACCCTGATGCGGACGAAAGCGGATCGAGCGGGACCGCACCGTCAACCCGGTCGACGCCAGGACCGGTTCGCGGTCCGCAGCCGACACTGGCCGACTTCGCGAACTCCATGCCGACAAGGCTTGCGACATCTCCGCTCTGCGGGAGCAGAGTCGACGGTGGCGCAGACCGCAGACCGCAGACCGCAGACTGGTCGGCCCGCCGGCCGCGTTACGCTCTGCGGGCAGGCCCTCGGTCCCTGTCGGTGGGGGTCTCTACACTGTGCGTAATGACACCCGGTCCAGTCCTTCCGCTTCCCCACCCGGCTCTCCCCTCTCTGCTCCGCTCCGATCGCGCGGTGGCAACACCACCGACCCGAACCGGCGTTCGCCGCCGGGTGGGGGTGTCGCGATGAGCGACGCGCAAGACGTCGTGGGTGCGGGGGTGCCGGTACCGCACTCTCGGGTGGGTGCGCAGCAGGGTGTGTTGAACATCGTGGGCGCCCATCTGTACGCGGAGGACGCCCGGGGCCGGATCCTGCTCGGACTGCGGCATCCCGATTCCGTCTACGCGCCCTCGACCCATCACTTCCTGGCCGGTCACTGCGAGCAGGAGTCCGCCGTCGCGTGCCTGGTGCGCGAGGCTCGGGAGGAGGCCGGACTGGTGATCGACGCCGACGACGTCGAGTTCGCGCACGCCGTGCACCTCGTGGATCCGCCGGGGACTCGACCACGGATGCAGCTGATCTTCCGAGCACGGCGGTGGACGGGTACGCCGACGATCCTCGAACCGGACAAGTGCGTCGGCTGGGGCTGGTGGCACCCCCACGACCTGCCCGACCCGATCGTCCCCTACACACGCGCCGCGATCGAAGCCATCCAGGCGGGCCACCTGTACACCGAGATCGGCTGGACATAACCCGAGCGCGGCCCGAATCCCTCCTGGACGAACTCCTGCATTTCGACGGGGATTTGCGTCACCCGCCGGGCGGGGAGTCGTGCCCGGCGGGGAGCGGCGGCCAACGGCGGTCGGCGAGCACGGGACCGCCTGTGGGGCGTCAACGGCCGCTGCAAGGGCACCGCCGACGCCGGGCCGCGCCGAAGTCGATCCGCGCCGCCCGACCCGACGGCGCCCCGATCCACATCGTCCCGGACAACCTCTCCGCCCACACCGGCGCCGACATCCGCCGCCGGGCGAAGAGAACAAGGTCGAGCCGTGCTTCACCCCGACCTACGCATCCCGGGCCAACCCGATCGAGGCCCGCTTCGGCCCGCTGCGGCAGTTCACCCCGGCCAACTCCCGCCACTGCGGCCACCCCACGCAAACCCGGGCACTGCCCCGCCACCTGCGCCGGCGCACCGCCAACACCCGCCACCCCGACGTACTTGCCGCCCAACGCAAGGAATGCGCCCGCATGCGGGGCGAGAAGGGCATCCGCCGGGGCGGACGCCCCTCGACGCCGCAGCCCGACCGACCGTGAACCGCAGCCCCGGAGTGCCGAAAGGGACAAGTTCACGAGAAGGACGGCGACAGAAGGACGACTCAGGAGGCGGGCGGACCGATCTCCCCCGCAAAGACGATGACCTGGTCGATGAGGCTCCGCCGCAGATGGACGACGTCCGTTCCCGCCAGGCGGGGGCCTCCATCCGGCGTGGTGAAGACCCACTGGTACCGGGCCCACTCGTCAGGCATGTCCACCGCCGAGCAGCGCACCATCGTGCCGGTCCCCGCCGGGTGGCGCCGGATGTCCAGCACGAACCGCTCGACCGCCGCGATTCCTTCGCTGCGACCCAACGGCCCCCAGAAGACCACGTCCGAGGTCAGGGCCTGGGAGAGCAGGGCAGTCACATAGCTGTCGTCCGAGGCGTTGAACGCGGACATGAATGTGTCGATCGCGGAGCGTGCCGTCTCTTCCTGCATGCCCCAGTAATACCAGCCGTTGCGCGTGCGCTCGTCCCGCGAGCCGCCTTCCGATCACCGTGGACCATCCCGGTCACAGCACTGGGTGTACGTGCGCACCGAGCCGCCGGGTCCATTCGCGGGCCGCCGTCACGGTGGGACCGGCCAGGGTCTCGGCCCGCTCGGTGTAGGCGTCGAAGGCGTCTGCGCGGTGCGCCGTCCGGTCCGCCGTTCGGTTTTCCCGTCCGGTCCATCCGGTGCCGACTGCTGTTCACCGCGCCGTGCACAACCTGGATGCGGAATGGGTAGGTTCGTGGTGTCTTCGGCGTGTATCGCCGGGTCGACTCGACGGGCTGATAGCTTGCGCGGATGATCACCGGTGCACACACGATCATCTACGCGACCGACGCCGAGGCTGCACGCGCGTTCTTCCGCGACGTGCTTGGGTTCGGGCACGTCGACGCCGGAGGCGGCTGGCTCATCTTCAAGTCCCCGCCGAGCGAACTGGCCGTACACCCGGCCGACCCGCACGCCGCCGGTGTCGCCGAACTGTTCCTGATGTGCGACGACCTCGCCGCCACGGTCACCGAACTGAAGTCCAAGGGCGTCGAGTTCACCACGGACGTCACCGAACAGGGCTGGGGCCTGGTCACCACCCTGGCCGTCCCGGGCGCGGGCACACTCGGGCTGTACCAACCACACCACGACACCGCGTACGACCTGGCCCGACCCGGTTGACGTTCCCGCCCCCACCCGCCCGGTTCAGCTGACGGGCTCACGCGCTCCGCCTGTGCGTCGTCTTCATTGCCGGTTGGCCAGCGGACGCCGCGCCGGCGTCGTAGCGGTCGCGGTAGCCGATCGGTGCGCATGGGGGACGGGGGAAGGTTGCGCGCGGCCGGGGTGGCGGCGGCGCCTGCCGTCCCGCCGACTGCTTGATCGTGCCGCATGCTCACGAGCCGGAGCGCCGGGTTCCCGACCCGGAAGTAATCGAGTGCCTCCGGATCCCGTCCCGCGCGCAACGCCGTACGTGGATGTCGGCTGGTCTCGCGAAGGCAGGGATCGCGGGGTACTGAGTCCCGGGAGAACGAACACTGCGCCCCCGCACCCGACTTCACACCGGGTGAGGGGAGCGTGCGCAAACAGACGTTCGACTCCTACGCCACCGCCGTCGACTGGACCGACACCGACCACGTCGCCCGCGCACTGTGGGTGTTCGAGACCCTGCTGCGCCGGGTCGATCGCGACGACCGCCGCGACGGCGACGGGATCACCGCGGACTCACGGGCGGATCTGCCGGAGGCGTTCGCGCGCGACGGTGTGCGCCTGGACGACGGCCCCGCAGGCGGACACCGCTCGAGAGCGCACCGCTGCCACCGGGAGGCGCGGGCGCCTGCCCACCCGCACACCACGTCGAACAGGCCCGCGCCCCAACCGCGACCCGGTCCCGCTCCGACACACCCATCACCGTCCCGGCACTCCACAATCCCACCGCGCCCCGACCCCAACCCGCACCACACGGACCACCACCCCCGCCTGCGCCGCTACGTCGCAGACGGCCGGATCGTGGACATCGGCCCGTGCAGCCCACCGTGCCCACTTCCCGGAACGCTGCGCGCCGCAGGTCCGAGCCGATGGCCGGCCTGCGGATCCTCGGCGCCCCGCTCGTGCCGACCGCCATCGCCATCCAACAAACCGCCCACCGAACCCCGACCACCCCCTGAACACCCCCGGACCGCCCGGCGGTTGCCCAGGCTTCGGCCCCGGCGCCCCGGGCGGTCGGGCGATCCGGCCCCCGCCTCAGCCGGTGAGGCCGGCTGCGGTCAGGGTGAGGTGGCGGGTCAGTACCTCGGCGGCGGTGTTCGCGTCGCGGGCCAGCGCCGCCTCCTCCAGGTCGCGGTGTTCGTCGATACCGTCCCGGCCCGGGTTGCGGTGCGCCGACCAGCGGCGCGCCAGTTCGCTCGCGGTCCACATGCGGTCGAAGGTCTCGAGGAGGACGCGGTTGCCGCACCCGTCCAGCAGGGTGCGGTGGAAGACCCGGTGCGCCTCGGCCCAGGCGGCGGTGTAGTACTCGCCCTCCTCCGGCATGTACGGCGGCGTGCGGGCCAGCCGGTGGTGGGCGGCTCGCACCCGGGCCTCCCAGTCGAGGTCGCCGCGCTCGATGGACATGCGCAGCAGGACCGGTTCGACGGTCCGGCGCGCTTCCGCGATCTCCTGCCAACGGCGATCCGAGTAGGCCGGGACGGCGAACCCGCGGTTGGCGAGCCGGTCGGCGAGGCCGTCGCCGACGACGCGTACGAGCGCCTCGCGCACGACGGCGAGGCTCACCCCCTGTTCTCTGGCAAGGTCCTGCGGCTTGAGCGCGTCACCGGGGGCATAGTCCCCGCGCATGATCGCGTCCCGCAGGTGTGTGTAGACCTGCTCGGAGAGCATCTGCTTCCCCGGTGGGGACGGGGTATGGACCGCCTGAGTCATGCGCCCATCGTAGACGATCCAACAAATAATCGATTATCTTTGCTATCATCGATTCAGTCGGTTCGGACCGGACCGGTACACCCCGAAAGGAACGACACGATGAGCGGTAACAACCCCTTCGCCCGCCTTCCCGAGGCGGCCTCGTTCACCGTCACCAGCACCACCGTCGCCGACGCCGGCGCCTGGCCGCCCGAGCAGTACTCCGGCATCTTCGGCGTCCCCCAAGGAAAGGACCTCTCCCCGCAGTTGTCCTGGCGTGGCGCCCCGGAAGGCACCAGGAGCTACGCCGTCACCGTCCACGACCCCGACGCCCCGACCGGGTCCGGGTTCTGGCACTGGGCGGTCGCCGGCATCCCCGCCGACGTCACCGACCTGCCCGAGGGCGCCGGCGACGACACCGGTTCGGGCCTGCCCGAGGGAGCCTTCCAACTGCCCAACGACGCCCGCATGGCCCGCTTCGTCGGCGCCGCCCCGCCCGCCGGACACGGCCCGCACCGCTACTTCGTCGTCGTCCACGCCCTCGACGTCGAGTCCATCGACGTACCGGCCGATGCCACCCCGGCGATGCTCGGCTTCATGATGGCCCCACACATCCTCGGCCGCGCGGTCCTGACCGCCACCGCCGAAACGCCGGGCCCGGGCGACATACCGCGCCCGGGCGGGAACGCCGAACGCATCGAGGTCTCCCGGCTCGTCCCGGCCCCCGCCGACGCCATCTTCGCCGTCCTGACCGACCCCGAGGGCCACGTGGACATCGACGCCTCGGGAATGCTCCTGGACGCCGAAGGCGCACCCGTCGAGCGCCCCGGCGACCGATTCCTCGTGCACATGGACCGGGAAGCCCTCGGCGACGTGCCCCTGGGCCGGTACGACGTCGAGGTGGTCATCACCACGCTCACCCCGGACGCGGAGATCGCCTGGACCGTCGAGGGCCGGATCCGGCCGCACGTCCGGCACGTCTACGGCTACCGACTGGAGCCGGCCGAGGGCGGCACCCTCGTCACGTCCTACTTCGACTGGTCGCAGGTCCCGGACGCGTGGCGGCAGCGCATCACCTTCCCGCTGATCCCCGAATCCGCCCTCAAGGCCACCCTCGGCATCCTCGAACGCACCGTGCGCCGCAGGTCCGCCGCCTGACCGCACCGACCGCGTGCCCGGCGACGTCGGCGGGCCGCGTCAGGAGGTCACCGTCGCCGCCGTGGTCGGCAGTTCCGTCGGCGTCCTGGTGAAGTCGCGCAGCGGGTTCGAGGCCACCGTCCACGCGTCGGCGTCGTCGCGCAGGTGGGTTCGGACCAGGTCGCGGGCGTACCCGTGGCAGACGATCAGCGCGTGGCCGGCCGCCCGGGCCCCGGTCGGAATCTCACTCGGGGTGAGCAGGCCCTCGTAGAGCGGGTCGCCGAGTCCCCGGATCGGCAGGTCGCGTACGGGAGGGTCGGCGATCAGCGCGCGGGCGACGGCGGGCGAACGGATCGACCCGTGCGAGAAATAGCCCGGTTGGCGCCGGACCAGGGCCGGGATCAGCGCCTCGGGACAGTCCGGGTGGTTCGCCCCGACCGTTGGGCCGCCGGGCCGCCGGGCTGCGCGTCGGCGCGGGGGTCGCCCCCGGCTCCTCGGCCGGCCGGGCCCGCAGCGCGGGCGGCGCGTGCGGGGGCAGCGCGCGCAGCGGTTCCGGCGCCGGCCACGTGGTCGGGTCCGCCGTCGACGCGCGGCCCTCGACGCGGTGGTGGGTGCGGCCGTGGTCGGGATTGAAGTAGCAGATGCCCTCGTCGGCGTCCGCGAGCATCTAGCGGACATGGGAGGCGAGTTCGTCGTCCACCGCCTCCAGTGCCCACACCGCGTCGCCGCGCGGTGATCCGTCGGGCCAACCGGTACGGGAACTCCCCGGGCGCGCGGCGGGCCGGCGCGAGCGCGACCGGAGGGGCCAGGGGGTGCCGACCGGCGCCGAACGCGAGCAGGTCCTCGGGATCCGACGCGGCCACCACCCGCGCCGCCAACTCCGGATCGGCCCGTGACAGCAGCAGCGACGGCGGACCGGGGGCGTCGCGGAGCAGATCGGCCGGCGCGACGCCGGGCCGGGCCGACCCGGGCGGCGGCGCCGACTCGGCGACGTGGCGCAGCAATTCGTGCACTTTCCCCGGATACGCCGGCCCCACCTGGGCCCGGCCGCAACCACCCGTTCACGTCGCCCGGCAGCAGCGCACGCAGCCCCGTCACCCCGGCGCGAACGCGCCCGCCTGCGCCCAGCGCGGGCAGAAGCCGTCGACCGAGCGCAGCACGTCCCACGCGGGCCGGCCTTCGGCCAGGAACCGCTCGGGCGGCAACACCCGTTCCAGCAGCGCCCGTTCGCGCGGGGCGGTTGGCGTGGTCGGGGATGGCGTCGAACTCGACCACCGCCTCCGGCGGACAGCCTCCGGTACCGGCGAGCGCCGCGGCCACCACGGGTGTGAACGGGCTCTCCCGATGCGCCCGCATCACCTCGTCCCAGTGCAACAGCCCGTCCACGAGGGAGAGTAGGTGTCGGGCCTCGGCGCGGCCCAGCCCGCTGCTCCGCAGCAGCGCGATCACCGTGGGCCCGACGGACCGTACATCGCTTCCTGCACGATGTCCCCCGACCCCTGGACGTCACACGCCTGGACCGGTTGTCCGATCACCTCGCCCGCCCCGCCGACCCCGCAACGACCACACCGTGAGGACGGTGACCGCGAGCCACCCGACCCGAATCGGCCCGCGTGTGTCGCCTGTGTCGCGACCGCGCACCGCCGCCGACACCGGCGTCGCGTTACCTCGGCCGGGCGATGCGGGTACCGGAGCGGCCGCGCCCCGCCCCCGGGGTGGGCAGTATCCCGGCGCGGTGCATCCGCCCCTTCGCACCAACCGGGCCTGGTGGGCCGGTTCGCCGGAAACGCGGCGAACACTGCGGATCCCGTTTGGAGCCGCCGTCCGGGTACGGCGGATGTCCTTTTTCCGACGAGGACCGGGGCGGCGGTGCCCGCCGACGACGCCGTCCCCGACACGTGTGGGCCGAAGGGATCCGCCGGTTGTCCCCGCAGGCTCAGTGGGTGTCGGTTCGGTTCTCGATGCCCTGGGCGGGGAGGTGGTGGTCGAGGGATCGGTAGTCGTCGTGGGTCGTGCCGGGGGCGGGCGTGTTGAGGATGCCGATGTATACGGGTCCGCGTGTGGTTCGGGTCCGCAGCGCGGTCCACTGGTCGAGTTCGTGTTCGGCGTACGCGTGGATCAGGGCGGCGAGTCGGATCTCGTGGGCCGGGGTGAACCGGTTCTCCCGCGTGCCCAGCGGGGGCAGCAGGTGGTCGATCGAGCGGAAGTAGCCGTCGGTGGTGTCCGGGGGGAACGCGCGGAACATCTCGAGGTACACGTGCCCGTACGTCGTCCGGGCCCGCAGCATGGTCGTCTCGTCGAGGGCGTGTTGGGCGTACTCGTGCAGCAGGACGATGAGTTGCCTTCGGTCGGCGTCGTCGAAGCCGGTCATCGCACCAGCGTATCGGCGCCCACCCGGCCGGGGCCTCGGAGCGCGGGCCGTCCGCTTGCCGCGCCCGGTCGATGTCGTCGTGCATGAAGGGCAAGGCCCCACCGGACAATTCCGATGGTCAGGTACCGCCGGAGCCGTGTACGACTACGGCATGACCGTCACGCCCACCGACCAGTACGTGTGGGCGGGCGACCCCGACACCGGACGTCGATGGCCGATCCCGGACCCGACCCGGACCTGATGCCGGCCCGCCCCGACGAACGCCCCTGCCCAAACACGAGAACGGAGGCGTTCGTCGGGAGTCGACGGTGTCACTTCCGGAGACGCGCGTTCTCCGCGTACGTGTCGAACAGACACGCAGCCGCGTGGTGGTGGCCCGCTGCCCTGCTCGCCACGGCCCTGGCTCTGATCGCCCGATACCGCTTCCGCGCCGCAGGCGACGGTCCGAACCTGCCCGAGGAGGGAGGCGGGTTCGCTCACGCGCGGGCGAACACCGCGATGTCGTAGCGTTCGCGCACCGGTCGCGGCGTGGTCTCGGATTCGGCGGCGGCGTCGAGCGCCAGTCGGCGCAGGCCCTCGTCGTAGTCGGCGTCGGTCAGGCATGTGAACTTCGACTGCGGACGCGTGGTCATCCGGGTGTGGAATTCGCGCAGGCTCGCGGTGACCGGCTGTTCGAAGGAGGTGATCTCCCGGACCATGAAGCCGCACGCGGCGAAGTCGGCGACGATCTCCTCCCGTCCGGGGAACCGCCGTTCGTCACTGTCTCGCAGGCGGGGCCAGTAGTGGTAGACGAGCGCGTCCAGGCGCTCCCGAAAAGTCGTGCGGATCACCACGACACCGTCGGGCCGCAGGATGCGCGCCAACTCGCGGGCGCAGGCGCGACGATCCGGCAGGTGGTGTACCACGCGTGAGAGGAGCGCGAGGTCGAACAGCCCCCCGCGTGTGGGCACCGCGTCCGCGCAGCCGCCGACGTAGCGCACCCGGGGATGCCCGTTGTGCCGCGCGGCCTCGCCGAGCATGACCACCGAGGGGTCGACCCCGACCACGAGCGAGGCCCGCTCCCACTCGGCCAGCGCCGCACAGAACATCCCGGTGCCCGCCCCGATCTCCACGACCGTCGGCGCCGGCCGCGGCGCATACGCCCCGATCACCTGTGCCCAGGCCCGAAGCGCCGCCTCGGGCATCTCGTTCCCGGCCTGATAGACCCCCGCCAACAGCGCATCGTCGTAGACCCGAGCCATCCCGCGATCCTCCCGACCCGACCACCCCTTGACAAGACCCCCGGTCCCGAACGCTTCCGCCCGCGCGTCGAGCCGGACGGCGGTCAACGTGTGTGAATTCGAGGCGCGTTCGGCCAGACCCGGCTTCTGCCGGGCACGGCCGCAACGCGATGACGACTGAACTCGTCCGGCATCGAGCCGGGCGGAGACGGCGCCGGCCGGCTCGGCGCCCGGCGCGCACGTGCGCCCCGGCGTCGCGCAGGGAGTGTTCGACGAGTTCTGTGTCCAGGTCGTGGTGCCCAGGGGTCGCCGCCGCGCCGGGATGGCTGTGTCCGGTCGACGGAGTTCGCCGGCAGGTGGCCTGCCGCCGTATCCGGGTCCCGCAGCGCGGCGGGCGCGGCGGGACAGCTC
>NZ_JBHZAV010000143.1:0-23466 GCF_042754445.1 Embleya sp. NPDC059213 | reverse complement strand
CCGGCGAGGTCGAGGCCGCGCTGCGCTCGATCGAGCAGGTCTGCGACGCGGTGGTGGTGGTCCGCCGCGGCGGGGCCGGCGACGCCCGGCTGGTCGGCTACCCGACCGGCCCGGTCGACCCGGCCCGCAGCGGCAGCAGGCCCGGTATGGAGTCGACGAAGCCGGCGAAATCGCGGAGCTTGGCGACCGCGGCGACGGCGAATACGAGGCCGATCAGGCAGGCCGAGCCCAGGTATATGTAGCCCACGATTGTCCCCCTTTTTGGCGCGCGGAAACGGCGGGCGGCGAAAGTTCACCGCCCGCCGTCGAGTCCGGCAGGATCGCCCAACCGATTTCGAGGTCGCGCTACACGCACATTCGCCAATTCGGGGTGCCGAAGATACGTGTCGTACTACGCCGAACGCAGTTGTGGATGCGATCCTCGGGACGGCCGCCTTGTGGGTGGTCCGCCCCGATAATGACGGCGCGATAATTAATCCCGCTGCGGGCAATCCCGCTGCGCGATATTGCATCGCGGAATATCACCAACGGCCGCGACGGGCGGAGACGGACGAACCCCGCCCGCCGACGGCTCCGGGGCCGAAGGTCAGCAGTTGCCGACGCGCGTGGTGGTGCAGCCCTCGTCCTTGCAGCACTGATACAGGAAGAGCACGCCTCCACCACAGAAGTAGGTGTTGCTACAGCCTGCCTCGACCGTGGCCTTTTGGGTCAGTCGGTTCAACAGACGATCGGCGAGACGCATCATGACGTCTCCTCTCCCGGCCGGGTGGGCCGTTTGGATTGGTAATCGGATTATTGCCAGTTCCGCTTTTTATTCGCAAGACCCAAATCACCAACCATCGGAGATGATCAAGGAATGATCGCCGCGCCCGATTTCCGGCGGCCGGGCGCCGCGAATCGGCTCGATCCGCCGAATACGATGGATAGGCTCGATATGGCGGGCCTACGGGACGAGGTGGGCGAAAACCACGACGTTGCCGGAATAGTGCGTCTTCTTGCTGTAGGTGCCGCCGCAGGTGAGGAGCCGCAACTCCGGTCGGGTCGCGTCGCCGAAAACCCGCGCGGTGGGAAAGTCGTCCCGGGCGAACGCCTCGACCCCGTCCACCACGAACGCCGCGACGCTGCCGTCCGCGCGGTCGATCTCGATCCGGGAGCCGCGCGGCAGCGCGCCCAGCGGATAGAAGACCGCGGGACCGGCGGCGGTGTCCACGTGCCCGGCGATCGCGGCGGTGCCCTTCTCGCCTGGCGTCACGCCACCCTGGTACCAACCGGCCAGATTGCGATCCCCCTGCGCGGGCACGTCGATGCCGCCCGCCTGATCCAGGCCGACCCGGGCCAACGGAGCCGAGATGCCCAACTCCGGGATCCGGATCCGGGTCGGGATCGACGCGCGCATCGGCGCCGGCTCGGGCGGCGCCGCGGGCGGCGTCGTGGACGCGGCGGGATCGGTGGGCCCCGCGGGGGTCGCCGAAGCCGCGGGATCCGCGGCGGACGCCGCCGGCGTGCTCGGCACCGCCGCCGCGGCGGGCGGGCGCGGTGGTGGTGCGGCGGCGTCGTACCCGGCGTACAGCAGCCCTGCGCCGCCGATCGCCAGCACGCCGGTGGCCGCCGCCCAGAACAGGCGGCGGCCACCGGGTCGGTGCTGCCGATCCGCGGCACTCACGGGTGCCTCGGGTGCGGAACGGGCCATCGGTCAGGCGGGGTTCGAGGTCCGGCGGCGCAGCGCGACGAAGCCGGTGCCGGCCGCGCCCGCGAGCACCAGACCGCCCACCGCGAGCAGCGCCGGGTCGGCGCCCTGGGTGCCGCCGAAGCCGGCCGTGGACGCGGTGGTCGGCGCGCTGCCCATCACGTGCAGGCTGCCGATCAGTTCCTGGCCCTCGCCGCAGACCACCTTGACCTCGTAGTCGCCGGTGGCCACGTCCTTGATCGTGGCCTGGCCCTTGACCTCGTCGCCCTCCCGGGTCAGGGTGGCGGTGGCCGTGAACGCGTCCGAGGAAGCGGTCGCCGTGTTCGCGGTGCAGTGCTTGTCGTCCGACAACAACACCGTGTCGCCGGGGCGACCGGAATCGGTCTGCATCGGCGTGGCGGCGAACGCCGCACCGGCGGAGCCGCATACACTGAGAGTCACGATGGTGCCGACGACTGCGAGACGGGCACAGCGCATTTCGTCCTCCAATGGACATGCGGAACCGAACCCGACAGAACGGGTCACAGGGGAAGTCCCGCTACAAGGAACGTAAAAAGCCGCTCAACCCCTCGCCACCGCTGGCCGCCGAACGGTGGATCACGCCGGGCGTCGGAGTGGAACGCGCCCGCCCCGGGGTTTACCGGCACACCCACTCACCCCGCGCCGGGCACCTGCCGGGCGGCCATCACCGCGATGTCGTCCTCCACCGGCGGCACCACCAGGCGATCCAGGATCGTGTCCACCAGCGCCTCCAACGGCGCCGCCGGCACCGGACGCAGCGCCGCCAACCGCGCCAACGACACGTCGATGTCCTCGTCCCGGCGCTCCACCAGACCGTCGGTGTACAGCACCAACACCGAGCCGGGCACGTTCGGCCGCACGTACGCCGCGTACCCCCCACACCCGGTGCCCAGCGGCGGACCGGTCGGCAGCTCCACCAGCCGGGTTCCGCCGTCGGCCTCCACCAGCAACGGCGGCAGATGCCCGGCGTTGGCGAACGTGGACACCCCCGCGCCCGGATCCACCAGTACCAACAGACACGTGGCCACCCGCTCCAGCCCCGCCTCCTCGCTCATCCGGTCGGCCCGCGCCAGGATCTCCTCCGGCGACAGCCCGCCCGCCGCCAACACTCGCAACAGCGCCCGATAGTGGCTCATGTCCACCGCGGCCTGCACGCCGTGCCCCATCACATCGCCGACCGCGAGCAACGTGCGCCCGTGCGGCAGCGCGATCGCGTCGAACCAGTCGCCGCCCACCTCCACGCTGCGCCCGGCCGGCAGATAGCGGGTGGCCAGCTCGATGTCCGGATGCGGCGCCTTGGGCCGGGCCAGCAGGGCCCGCTGGAGCGCGAGCGCGACGCTGTGCTCGCGCGAGTACCGCCGCGCGTTGTCCACACATGTGGCCGCGCGGTGCGCGAGGTCGCGGGCCATCTCCACGTCGTCCTCGGTGAAGGTCGGCGAATCGCCGGCCCGGACCAGGCTCAGCGTGCCGATCGCCTCGCCGCGCGCGATCAGCGGCACCAGCAGCGCCGAATGCATCGCCGCCTCCCGGTAGACCGCCACCCGGGACGCGTCCGGCGCGGTCGCCCGCAACCTCTCGTCGGAGGGCCGGTTGTCCACCACCGTGCACCCGGTCCGCACCACGCGCGCCACGTCCGCGCCCGGCTGGTAGTCGATGTGCTCGCCCGGCCGACCCAGCATCGCGCTGAGGTAGCGCAGCTCCGGGATCGAGGTCCACGCCGCCCGGCGCAGCCGCACGGTGTCCGGGGCCGGGCGCGGCCGACCGACCTGCTGATCCGGGTCGGCCGGCTCCACCAGTTCCACGCCGACCACGTCCGCCAGTACCGGGACCAACAGATCCACCAGCTCCCGGCACGTGGTGTCGATGTCCAGCGTGGTGCCGATCTCCAACGCGGCCCGATCCAACAACGCCAGCCGACGATGCGCCTGATCCAGCGCGAGCCGGGTGCGCCGGGACTCGGTGACCTCCATCAGGATGCCGACGATGCCGAACACGCCGTCCCGGTCGTCGAGTCGGTGATAGGCCGCGTGCCACCACCGGGTCTGCGGTACGCCGTCCACGACGCGCACACCGGTGATCGTCGCCTCGCGCGCGATCCCGTCGGCGAGCACCGCGCGCAGCACGTCCTCGGGCACGTCCAGCCCCGGAAACGACTCGGCGATGGCGAGCCCGACGTGTTCGCTCGCCGGCCGGCCGTCGATCCGCGCCAGCGCCGGATTCACGTACAGATGACGCAATTCCGGGTCCAGGATGCAGATCGGGGCCGCGGTCTGCTCCAGTACGCGACGCAACAGGCGCAATCGGGCACGCACCGACAATCGCGAGTCCGCGCCGAGCAGTCCGCCCACGTCGAACTCTTCGTCCGCCGGGTCGACGTCGTCGTGCAAGCCGGAGTCTCCTTGGGGTCGCGGTCTCGGTGGGTGGGCGCGGGTCGTTCAGCCGGTGGGCACGTCGGACGGCTCCGCGAGGGCGGCCAGGTCCTCGTGCAGCAGCCCACTCGCCCGCAGGACGCCGGCGACCCGGGTCAGATCGGCACCGGCCGCGACCGGCACCGCGGTGCGCACCCGGGCATCGGCCGAACGGGCGAACGAACCGAGTACATCGCGGGCGCCCGCCTCCACGAACACCTCGATGCCGCGCTCGCGCAACGTGGTCACCGCGTTGCGATAACGCACCGGGTGCCGCAGTTGGCCCACCACCCCGTCACGCAGCTCGCGCTCGTCGGCGTAGTCGCGGCCCAACAACGGCGACAACACCGGATAACGCGGCGCCCGGAACTCGATGTCCGTCCCGAGCCGGCGCCACTCGGTGGCGGCCGACTCGCGCAACCGGTTGTGGAACAACGTGCGCACCGTCAACGCCCTGGAGACGACCGACTTGCGCTCCGCCAGCGCCGCGAACGTGGCCAGCGACTCGTCCGGCCCGGAGACCACGGTGTGCTCGGCCGAGTTGTCGCAGGCCAGATCCAGACCGGGCAACTGCGCCGAACACAGCAGTTCGAGCGTGTGCCTCGGTGCCAGGCGCAGGGTGAGCAGACCACCCGGATCACTGGTATGGAGCGTGCACGCCGCCGCCCGGGCCAGATACAGCCGGGCGCCGTCGCCCGCCGTGTACACCCCGGCCGCGGCCAACGCCGCCATCTCGCCCAGGCTGTGCCCGAGCAGCACGTCGGGACGGATCCCGAAATCGCCTTCGAGCAGCCGGAACGCGGCCAGCGCACCGGCGTAGATGGCCAGATGCAGGGACAACTCGTGCCGGTCCATCAACTCGTGTGCGTCCGGCGCCTGGGGATCGACGAGCAGACGCGAGGGGGACAACGTGGTCCCGTCGCCGACCGCGTCGTCGACCTCGGCCAGGGTGTCCCGGACGGCGGGGCGATCCTGGAGCCGGCGCAGTGCGCCCGGCACATAGGAGCCGACGCCGGGCATGATGATGGCGGTGCGTGGCACGCTCACGGAGACTCTCCCTGGGCTCGGTGGTCTCTGCTGCCATGGCCGGGAGGTTCACCGAACCCCGGCCACGGGTCGAGGGGACGACTTCGGAGGGTGGCGGTGGGACTGCGCCGCGCGATCTCGCGGATCGACCCCGGTCATGGCGGAAACCCGGGCTCGCGTGACGGGGGCGCGCGTCCGGGGCGGATCGGGATGGGGGCTGGGCCGGGCGTAGCGGCTGTGCGGTGCGGTTCGGTGACGTTCGACGACGTCGGGTGTGGGTCGCCGGGGTTCGGTGGATGGGCTCGATTCCAGGAGAGTCGAGCCGGCGGGGGAGCGCAACCGCGCCCGGCCCCGCGGGCTGGGGCCCGGGCCGATCGGGTGCCCGGGCGGGCGGGCAACTCACGTGGTGTCGACGGGAGCTGACTGCCAGTCAGACCGGCCTGCGGGCGGGCATTCGGCGGCATGCGGACCGCCATTCGGGGTATTCCATCCGAGTGGTCCGGGGCGCGCCCCGCGACGGTCGCCGATTCGGGTGGGCGTCGTTGCCGGCCCGTCGCCTTCGGTCGCCCCGATCGTTGGTCCGAACGTGATGAACCCCTGTCGTGTACTGGCCGCCGGGCTCGCCTCGGCCGCCGCACTCGTCGCATTCGCGTCCGCCGCGCCCGTCGCGTCGGCACCCGTCGGGTCCGCGCCTCGCGCCTCCGCGCCGGTCGTGTCGGGTGCCGAAGCCGACCCGGGCACCACCGTCGTGGTCGCCGGCGACGGCTACCACGTGGCCGCGGGCGACGTCGTGGTCAGGCTCGACGCCGGCGAGCGGGCCGCCGTGGTCGAGATCGCCCGCCACGGCGACGGGCCCGACGTGCGGATCCCGGTCGGCACCGAACGACCCCGCCGAACCGGGATGCATATGCTGGCGGGGCCGTGAACCGGACGAGTGGCCCGGCGGCGCCGGCAGGAGGAGTGGCCCGATGAAGGTTGGCGTCATAGGTCTGGGCGACATCGCGGAAAAGGCGTACCTGCCCCTCGTCTCGACCCTGCCGGAGCTGGACCTGCGCCTGTACACCCGCACACCGGCGACGCTGCGCCGGGTCGCGGAGACCTACCGGGTGCCCGTCGAGCACCGGTTCGCCGACCTGGACGGGCTGCTCGCCGAGGGCCTGGACGCGGCCTTCGTGCACGCGGCGACCTCGGTGCACCCGGAGATCGTGACCCGGCTGATCGAGGCGGGCGTGCCCACGTACGTGGACAAGCCACTGGCGTACGCCCTGGACGAGAGTGCGCGCCTGATCGAGCTGTCCCGGGCGCGCGGCGTGGGCCTGATGGTCGGCTTCAACCGGCGCCATGTGCCGGCGTACGTGGAGAGCCGTGCCCTGCCGCGCGACCTGATCACGATCCGTCGCAACCGTGTCGACACCGCACGCGAGTTGCGTACGGTCGTCTTCGACGACCTGATCCACGTGGTCGACACGCTGCGCTTCCTGGCCCCGGGCGAGATCGAGCACGTCGACGTGCGGGCCCGGGTGGTGGACGGGCTCGCCCAGCACTTCGTGCTGCACCTGGCCGGCGCGGGCTTCAGTGCGATCGGCACGCTCAACCTGCGCAGCGGCTCGAACGAGGAGATCCTGGAGGTTTCCGGTCGGGACGCCACGCGCGAGGTGTACAACCTGGCCGACGTGGTCGACCACCATCAGGGCCGCCCGACCACGCGCCGGCGTGGCGACTGGACCCCGATCGCCCGTCAACGCGGGATCGAGCAGGTGGTGCTGACCTTCCTGGACGCGGTCCGCACCGGCGTCTTTCCCGACCTGGACGACGCGCTGCGTACGCACGAGATGTGCGAACTGGTGGTCGGCGAGGTGGAGAAGCAACTCGGCTGAGTGCGACGGGCGGGATGCGGCGGCGTCGGTGCGGCGCCGGCGTCGGGCGGGCGATGCGTCGGATGAGGAGGGGAATGGGCCTGCGGGCGGAGTTGGCGCCACCGATGGTCGAGCCGAGCCGACTGGCCGAGGTGGCCGCCGGGATCGAGCGGATCGGTGAGCTGATTCGAGGCGGGGGCGGATCGGGCGCGGTGGAGGCCGCGTTGGCCGACTTTCGGGCGGCGACGGGGCACGACTATCCGATCGGGGCCTTCGTCGAGTACCACGGGTCGCGCACGCTCGCGGAGTTCGCGCTGGAGGCGGCCCGACCGGCCTGGCCCCGGGTCCCCGACATCACCCGGGCGGAACTGGTGGAGATCGTCCGGCGAATCCTGGCCGGCGACGCCGAACCAGACTGGTATCTCCTGGTGTTGACCGTGAACGTGCGGCACCCGGCGGTGAGCGACCTGATCTTCGGCCGGTCTGCCGAGGCGGACGGTCCGTTGTCGGCCGGCGACGACTTGCTCGGAGTTGCCGAGGCGATCGTGGACGAGGCGTCGGCCCATCGCCCGATCGTGCTGTGATCGCCCGCGGGTCGGTCGGGCTCGCTCAGCCGGTTCGGGGCGGGCGCGCGCCGGCGGCCAGGAGGGCGGCCACCGTCTCCGGGTAGGGGCCCCTGGCGGCCCAGTCGATCGGGGCGTGGCCGGTGCCGTGGTCCTCGCGGAGATCGGGATCGGCGCCGTGCGCGAGCAGCGCCCGGACGGTGTCGGTGTGTCCCCAGCAGGCCGCCGCGCACAGCGGGGTGCCCTCGGAGCCGGTTCCGCTTTCGGTGTCGGGCGTCGCGCCGGCCTTCAGGAGGACCAGCACCACGTCCGCGGCCCCGTGTACGGAGGCCGCGTACAGCGGCGTGGTGCCGGCTCGGTCGGCCTGTTGCGGGTCGGCGCCCGCCCGGAGCGCGGCGCTCACCTCGGCGAGTCGGCCCAGGCCCGCCGCTCCCACCAGCAGATCCGACAGTCGCTTGCGCTCACGATGGTTCACGCGGGTGAGGGTAGTGGGCCGGCCGCGAGCGTGCCCGTCAATATTCGGCGGGGCCTCGCGACCGGCGCGGGGGTGGGCACGGGCGGAGTACCTGCTCAGTGGCCGGCGTCCGCCGCGCTGTCGTGTGGCCGGGGGCGGGCCGCGCGGGCGGCGGCGACTTTCGCGGAGGTCTCCACCCAGGTGTCGCGGTACTCGCGGTCGAGCCGGTCTCGCCGGTCCTGGGAGAGGTGGTCGAGCGCGGGCAGCAGGTCGCGTTGCTCGTGTACCAGGAGGCCGTCCATCGCGGACGCGGCGTCCTGCGCCTCGTCGTGGAATCCGGAGCCGTTCGGGCCGAGTCGCTCGGCCGAGTCGAGGAAGCCCTCGATCCGGCGGGCCTGCGCGATGGCGTCGTCGACATAGCCGCTGCGGTGCCCCTCGGCGTCCCGGACGGCCGGATACAGCACGCGTTCCTTGGTGGCGAGGGTGGCCCGGATCGCGTCGTCGGCCTCGTCGAAGAGGGCGATGGTGCTCTCCGGGGTGGCCCGCCACCGGCGGATCAGCTCACGAAGGTTGCGGTTGTCCAGCACGGTTGTCTCCTTGCGCGTCGACTCGACTCATGCGGCCGTCGGCGCGGAGACGGCCGCGACCACATCCCGTGCCACTGCCCCTTTGGGGCCGGATCATCCCTTGACCGGCGGGGGAGGGGCCCTCGTCCGCGCCGATCCCGGGCTGCCGCCGGCTGCGGAGGGGATCGATGAGCCGGCATGGTGGTGCGGGTGACTCAGCCATCGCGTAATCGACTCGCCCGGTTCCTCGTCGCCACGGTCGCCGCCGCCGTGCTGCCGGCCGCGGCGGGCTGCTCATCGGAGGATCCGGTTCGATTCAAGGAGGGCGACCGCTCCGATTCCGCCGAGGAGACGTCCGGCACGGCCTTCGCCGAGGCCACGTTGACGCCGGAAGTTCCGTTGGGGGCGCCGCAGTTGACCGCCGCCGCGGAGACCATACGCAAACGCGCGACCTCGGCCGGCCTGGTGGTGAAGACCGTGACGGTCCGGGACGGCGTGTTGGTGGCGCGGGTCTCGTCGAGCAAGTTCGGCGCGGATACCAGGCAACGACTCGCGGCGATCGTCGGAGTCGGGCAGTTGACCGTGCGTCCGGTGAACAGCGTGACGCCGTTCCCGCCCGCGACCGGGGGACCGGGCAGCGGCACCACCCCCACGGGCGGACCCGAATGCGGCGACCCGGCGGCGCCGAAGGCCGATCCGCCGAGCGCGGAAGTCGTGGTGTGCGATGGCAAGTTGTCGGAAAAGTACGTCCTGGGGCCGGCCGTGCTCACCAGGACCGACATCGCCGGGGCCGAGGCCAGGACGACGGAAGCGGGCACCTTCGCCTGGACCGTGATCGTCAAGTGGACGAACTCGGGTCAGGTCACCTTCACCCGGCTCACGTCCGAGGCTGCCGGCGGTCGACTGCCCACCGATCGCATCGCGATCGTGTGCGACGGCAGGCTGCTGGTGGCGCCGAGTGTGCGGTCCGCGATTCCGGGTGAGGTGGTGATCTCCGGGACGTTCAACGAGGCCGAGGCACGCCAACTCGCCGGGACCATCGACGGTGGAGTGTTGCCTACCGGGTTCAAGGTCGACTCGTATGTGGAGGGGCGGTAGCGGGCGGGCCGTCGCGGGCGGGCGGTAGCCCTGCGGGCGAGTCGGAACAAGGCTTGTTCGCAGGGGCGTTGGTCGCCGGATCGGGCCTCGGTGTCGCCGGCTCGGGTGCCTACGGGCGATCATGGTCGCTGCCTTCGCGCGGTTTTGCCGCTCGAAGGCACCCGAACACACATCCCTGCTCGCAAGGAGCCACCCATGACCTCCGCACGGCCATATCCCCCCATCGAGCCCTACGAGCACGGAATGCTCGACGTCGGCGACGGCAACCACCTGTACTGGGAGACCTGCGGCAACCCGGCCGGCAAGCCCGCCCTGGTCGTGCACGGCGGGCCCGGATCCGGCTGTTCGACGGGTATGCGGCAACAGTTCGATCCGCAGCGCTATCGCGTCGTGCTCTTCGACCAACGGGGCTGCGGGCGCAGCACCCCGCACGCGAGCGACCCCGATACGGACATGCGGTCCAATACCACCGAGCATCTACTCGCGGACATCGAACGACTACGCGAACACCTTGGGGTGGAAAGGTGGTTGCTGTACGGCGGCTCGTGGGGTTCGACCCTGATCCTGGCGTACGCGCAGCGCCACCCCGAACGTGTCTCCGAGATCGTCATCCCGGCCGTCACCACGACCCGCCGCTCGGAAATCGACTGGCTGTATCGCGGCGTCGGCCGCTTCCTGCCCGCCGAATGGGAACGCTTCCGCGACGGCGTCCCACCCGCCGAACGCGACGACCTCGTCGCGGCCTACGCCCGCCTGGTCGAAGACCCGGACCCGGCGGTCCGCGAGCGTGCCACCAACGCCTGGTGCACCTGGGAGGACGCGGTCGTCGGCACCGAACCGAACGGCCGCCCCGACGCGTACTCCGGCCGCCCCACGGCCGCCCGCGCCGCCCTGGTTCGCATCGTCACCCACTACTTCGCCCACGGCGCCTGGCTCCCGGAAGGCATCCTCCTGGCCAACGCCGACCGCCTCGCCGACATCCCCGGCGTCCTCATCCACGGTCGCCTGGACCTCAGCAGCCCCCTCGACACGGCGTGGGAACTGGCCAAAGCCTGGCCCGCCGCCACCCTGACCACGATCTCCGACGCCGGCCACCTCGGCAGCCCCACCATGCGCGGCGAAATCCAAGCCGCCCTGACCCGATTCGCCACCCGCTGACCCGACGGGGACTCGAAGCCCCGCTCTAGGCCCACAAGTCCGCCCAGTGGCGGGCGGCTTGGGCGATTTCGGCCGCGCCCCAGACGTCGTCCGCCGCGTATTCCTCCCAGCGTCGCGCCTCGGCGCGGGTGAACGTGCGGACGCCGTCCGGGGTCGCCGAGCGCCATCCGGGGGTTCGGGACACCCAGGACCGTGCCTGTTCGGGCGTGTGGCCGCCGGCGGAGACCAGTCGCAGGCCCCACAGGGCCGGATCGATCCAGGCGGGGCCGAGGGCGGGCCAGGCCCAGTCCACCAGGCGGGCTCGGACGCCGTCGACCAGGAGGTTGCAGGCGGCCGGGTCGGTGTGCAGCAGGCACGTTCCGGACAGGAGCGGCTCCTGGTCCGGGTCGCACCAGTAGCCCCAGCGGTCCCACGCACTCGGCAACCGCAACTCCGGTGCCGGACAACCGCCCAACTCGGCAAGGGCGCGCACGACCAGGGGCAGGTCCGGCGATCCCGGGGCGTAGTCGGCGTGCCGACCCACGATCCCCTCGAACGCCAGCAGGTGCCATCCTGCGACCTCCAACCGCCACAGCACGCGTGGCGAGCCGGCGGGCAGGAAGGCGTTCACCCTTTCCTCCTGGCCGAGTTCGTCGACCGGTCCCCAGGCCGACCCCCACCAGCCGGGCCCCGCACCGGAGATGCCCCCGACGGGTGCGGCGTCGTGTGCCCGCTGGGCCTTGACGAACACGGTGCGCCCGTCGGGGAGGGTGAGCACCGCCGAGGCACCGCAGTTCGCCCCACCGACCGCGTCCACCACCGCCGGCTCCGCGCCCAGCCGGCCGCTGACCGCGTCGCGCGCCGCGACGGGCAGCCGATCCCACGCCACGCGGGCGATCGTCACGGCGCCGGCGGTGGCGGATGCTCGGGCGGCGCCGGCGGGTTCTTGTCCGGCGACCTGGGCCCGGGCGGACGCCCGGGATTGTCCGGGGTCGACGGACCGCGCGGAGCCGTACGCGCCTTTCGCATCATGCCCGCAGCGTAGACGGCGCGCCCCCGTCGGGCCAGGAGTACGGAGTACGGCCCGGGTAGGAGACCGCGATCGTGGTGGTGTCGGGTGGGGGTGGTGTGATGGGGGAAATCTTCGATGGGTCGGGGACGGAGGGGTGATGGGCGGGCGGGGTGTCTTGTTTGCGGTGACGGAAGTGGACGGCTCGCGGCTCCTGGCGGCTGTGGACGACGCGGAGGTGATGGCGGTTGTCGAGGAGGTCGAGGAGCGCTGGGAGCCGGCGTGGTTGGTGGAGGTGGACAAGGCCTGGGATGCGCTGCATCGGTGTCTGACGGACGGCACGTTGACCTATGACGGTGGCGAGTATCCGTTGTCGCACGCGATTCTCGGTGGGTATCTGTTGCACGAAGGGGACGAATATGTCGTTTCCTATGTGGCTCCGGACGAAGTGCGGGCGGTCGCCGCGGCGTTGGCGGCGTTGCCTGCCGAATGGGTGCGGGAGCGGTTCGGGGCGCTGGAGTTCGTGGAGTACGACGGGGCGGCCGACGAGGACGATATCGCCTACACGCAGGGGTTTTTGCCGGGATTGAGGGATTTTTATCGGTGTGCCGCGGACGCGGGGCGAGCGGTGATCTTCACGGTGGATCCGTAGCCGGCCGGGCCGGCCTGCGCAAACGGGTTGGCAGTGGGCCGGTGGCCCGGCAAGCTGGGACGATGTTGATCAGGGAAGCCACCGAGGGTGACTGGGCAGGTGTCCGGCCGTTCTTTCGGGAGATCGTCGCCGCCGGCGAGACGTTCACGTATCCGCTCGACCTGGATGCGGACGAAGCTCGTGAGTGGTGGTTCCTGGCCGCCCCGTCGCGGACCGTGGTCGCGGTCGAGGAGAGCGGGGCGGTGCTCGGCACGGCGAAGATGAATCGCAATCACCTGGGCAACGGTTCGCACATCGCCAGTGCGAGCTACATGGTCGACCCCGCCCACTCGGGACGCGGGGTCGGGCGGGCCCTGTGCGAGTACTCGATCGCGTGGGCTCGTGCGCAGGGGTATCGGGCGATGCAGTTCAACGCCGTGGTCGAGACGAATGTGTACGCGGTGCGGCTGTATCGCGACCTCGGGTTCGAGCTGGTCGGCACCGTGCCGGAGGGCTTCAAGCATCCGAAGTATGGATATGTCGGGCTGCACGTCATGCATTTGGCGCTGGTTTGAGCAGGTGCCGACGGCTGCGGCGGGGCGCGGCGTGGTGGTCTGCTCGGTTCTCGACGCCGCGCCCGATTCGCGGTCAGGTGCCGAAGGCGGTGTGCAGGTAGCTCAGCCGTACGCCGTCCTGGAACGCGCCGCCGCCCTCGTGGCCGTTGAACGGGTAGACCTCCATGCGCTTGGTCGCCGGGTAGTGGTGGTAGGCGGTGAACACCGTGGACGGCGGGCAGGTCGTGTCCATCAGCGCCGCGCTGAACAACGCCGGTGCGGTGGCCCGGGTGACGTGGTTGACCGCGTCGAAGTAGCCCAGCGTGCGGAACACTTCGTCGGTGTGGTCGCGGTGGGCCGCTAGGTAGCGGGCGAGTTCGCCGTATGGGCCGGTCGCGGCGATCTCGGCGCCTCGGCGAAAGTGGCACAGGAACGGGACCTCGGCCACGACCGCGGTCAGGTCGGGGACCAGGCCGGACGTGGCGAGGGCGATGCCGCCGCCCTGACTCTCGCCGACCATCGCGATCCTGGTCGGGTCGACGGCCGGGTGGCTGCGGGCCGCGGCGACGGCGCGTACCGCGTCGACGAACACCCGGCGGTAGTAGTACAGGTCCGGGTCGGTGATGCCGCGGGTCATGAAGCCCGGATGCGTGGAGCCGCCGCCCGCCGGGGCGTCGTCGCCGGTGTCCCCGCTGCGCCACACGCCGCCCTGGCCGCGTACGTCCACCACGAGGTGTGCGAACCCGGCTGCGGCGTACAGGAGTTGCTCGTGCGGTAGGCCACGTCCGCCGCCGTAGCCGGGGAATTCGACGACACAGGGGAGCGGGTCGTCCCGCCGCGCGGGCAGGAGCAGCCAGGCGTGTACGCGCTGGCCGGCGTATCCCGCGAAGGACACGTCGTACACCTCCACCTGGGTCAGCGGGCCGGGCTCGGACGTGAAGGTCGGGTCGAGGGGGTGCGTGTCGGCCTCGGCGAGCGTGCGGGCCCAGAAGGCGTCGAAGTCGTCCGGTCGCGGAATTGCCGGCCGAAAACCTTCCAGGTCGGTCAAGGGCAGGTCGCTCAAGGGCATGCCGGGTCCTCGTTCCGTGCGAGTACGTCGTCGGGTGCGCGGCTCGTGCACCGTCGCCTGCCAATTCTCGGGGCGGTGGGATCGGGATGATCACGGGGGCCGGGTCGGCGGTGCGTTGCGGGTGGTGTGCAAGACGCCCCGGGCGCCGGCCCGCGCTTGACACCCGGCCCTTCCCCGTCGAAGATCGACGGCGGCATCGAACGTCGGCACCGGTCGGGTGCGGCGCACGAGGTGTCAGGTGATGCCTTGGAGGCATTCCACCGTGTCGATCCGGTTGAATCACACCATCGTCCTGTCTCGGGACCGGCAACTCGCCGCCGAGTTCACCGCCGGGCTTCTGGGCCTCGAAGTCGGCTCACCCGCAGGGATGTTCCTGCCGGTGGCCACCGCCAACGGCGTGACATTGGACTTCGCCACCGTCGCGCCGGAGACGATCTCGGCGCAGCACTACGCATTCCTCGTCTCCGAATCGGAGTTCGACGCGATCCTCGGACGCTTGGTGGCTGCGGGGGTCCGGCACTACGCGGATCCGCGACTGAGCGAACCGGATGCGATCAATCATCACTACGGCGGTCGGGGTACCTACTTCCTCGATCCGAGCGGGCACTACCTGGAGATCATCACGCGTCCGTACGGCGACGGCGACGGTGATGTTGGCGCGGGCGAGGGCGGCACGGTCGGATCGGCTGCGGTCGAGGGCACCCCTGAGGCGAACCCTGACGTGTAACGGGGCCACCAGGCCGCCGATCACGGCCCCGAGGAGGACGCGGATCCTTGCGCGGTGCCGCCGGTACCCCCGACTCCCAAGGTCGCCAGCGGTGATCCCTGGGACGTAGGTAATCCTCGGGATAGGCGTGAGGACGTACTTTCGTAACCCCCCGAGTGCGTCGCCGGGAGTAGTACCCCTAGGGGCGGGTCCTCCCCAAGCAGTAACAGGAGTACCTACACACGACTGATTCCGTGCTGCTTGATCGCCCCTAGATTTAAGGAGCCGAAGACGTGGATCAGTGGAAGAAGAGGACCGGGGGACCCATGAGCGCCGCAACGAGGTCGGGGACAGTAGCCGCGTTCATGCGTTTCGTCTTCTTCGGCGGTGGCACCGGACTCGCGTCGAGCGCCGTGCTCGTGGCCCTGTCCGGGCACATGTCCATCATCGTCGCCAACGCCATGGTGACCGTGGTCTTCACACTGCTGGCCACCGAGTTGCACAGCCGATTCACCTTCGGCGCGGGTCGGGCCCGGGGGCGGGTCCACCTGCAGTCGGCGCTTTCGGCGGGCGTCTCCTACCTCTTCACCACCGGCGCGATGTTGGCCCTGCATGCGCTGCAGTCGGCTCCGGGCGTGCTCAAGGAGCAGGCGGTGTATCTGACCGCCTCCGGTGTGGCGGGGGTCGCGCGGTTCCTGTTCCTGCGGTTCGTGGTGCGATCCAAGGCGGTTGTGGCGACGGTGGTTCCGGTGGTCGTACCGGCCGTCGCCACCGTTGCGCTGCCGGTGGTGCGGGAGCGGGCCGTGTTGACCCGTGGGTCGCTCGTCGCGACCGCGTAGGTTTCCAAGTTTTCCTGGCACGTTCGAACGGGAGTACCGGTATGACCAGCGCCGCTGCCGAACACTACGAGCGGCTGCTCGCCGAGAACTACACCTGGATGTTGGGCGGCGACCTGGCCCCGATCGTCGCGGGGCAGGACGAGTTGCTGACCGAGCTGGGTATCGCGCCGACGCGGACGTCCGCGATCTCGGTGGACCTGGGGTGCGGGCCGGGCAATCAGAGTCTGGCGCTGGCGGAGCTGGGCTTCACCCGGGTCTTCGCGGTCGACACCAGTCGCCTCCTCCTCTCCGAACTCGCGGAGCACGCAGCCGAATTGCCGGCGATCGAGCCGGTGCACGAGGACATCCGCAAGGTGCTGCCGGGGCTCACCTCGCCGGGCGGGGTCGCGGCCGTCGTGTGCATGGGCGACACGCTCACCCATCTGCCCTCGAAGGACGACGTGACGGCGCTGCTCGGCGACATCGCGCAGGCCCTCGAACCCGGCGGCCGGCTCGTCGTCACCTACCGAGATCTCACCGAGACGCTGCACGGAATAGACCGTTTCATCCCGGTGCGAAGCACCGACAACCGCGTCCTGACCTGCTTCCTGGAGTATCCGGACGACGACACGGTCCTCGTCTACGACCTTCTGCACGTCCACGACGGCACCGCCTGGACCCAACACGTCGGCAGCTACGCCAAGCTCCGGATCGCCCCGACCTGGCTCGCCGACCGCTGTGCCGAGGTGGGTCTGGTCCCCGAACGCAACGAACCCGGCCCGGCCGGCCTGTGGGTGCTGGTGGCGCGGAAGGCGTGACGGGACGGGGCCCGGAAATCCGCATGCGGTTCGACCATTTGTCGTGATACTCCTGGCCCCCATGAAAAAAGATCTTGAAACGACTCGGCTCGTGTTGCATCCGCTGACCGTCCCGGAGGTGGAGCGGCTGGTGGCCGGCACACCGGTCGACGACGCGTGCTGGGCGGCCGGCTATCCCTCGCCCGGCGACGTGGCCGGCGGCCGGCGGTTCCTGGACACCTGCGCGAACGACGGTGATCCGGGCGCGTTCGGCAATTACGAGATTCGCCGCCGCACCGACGGGCGGGCGATCGGTGGGCTCGGCTTCCACGGGGCGCCCGACGCGAGCGGCGCGGTCACCATCGGCTACGGCTTGGCCCCGGAAGCGCGCGGCCACGGCTACGCGACCGAGGCCCTGCGCGAACTCCTGCGCTTCGCCCGGGAGGCGGGCGTCACCTGCGTCCGAGGCGACACCGCACGCGACAACGTCGCCTCCCAATACGTGATGACGGCCGTCGGCATGCAACTGACCAAGGAGGACCCCGACCTCAAGCACTACGCCATCTCCTGGCCGGAGCCGACACCGACCAGGTAGCGGGCACGCCGTATCGGACGCCGCGACGCTGCGGTGGTCGGGTCGGCCTTGTCGGTGAGGGTGCTCAGGGGGCGGCGGTCGAGGTGTGGCCGCGTGTTCGGTGTGCCGCGCGCCGGCCATCCGGCGGGCGACTCTGCTCCCGGTCGCGGCGGTTGCGGGCGCGCCGCATCGGGCGATTGAGCGAGGCCACGATGCCTGCGACGCCGACCATGACGGCAGACAGTGTGGTCGCGGTCGTGGGGCCGGCCTCGTCGGCGAGCGCGCCAAGGGCATTGTTGGCCACGAGCAGCGCCGCGCTCTGGACGAGGGTGAGCAGCGCCTGCATCCGGGACAGGTGGGTGCCCGGTACGCCGGTCAGGACCAACAGGCCGATATGGCAGGCGAACATCCCGGAGCCGACGCCGAGGACGACGACCCCGCCGATCGTGGCGACGGTGACGGTCGGGGCGAGGGCGATCCCGCCGGCGGCGACGCACAACCCAGGGCCGCGCCCACACCGATACGACGGGCCTGGCCCCGGCGGGTGATCAGCAACGCGACCGCGATCATCCCGAGGCTCCGGCCACCAGCCCGGCGGCCCGGTCCCACCGTGCCGGCGCGTCGACAGGGCCCAACAGGGCCACCACCGGCAACAGGAACGCAGCCGCGACGGCGGTCGGCAGCAGCACGGGCCGCAGGACCGGATCGGCGAACGCAAGCCAGACCCCGCCAACGGCTCCGATCCCAGACGTTCGTCCCGAGGCGCACGTTCGACCTCGAAGGCGGCCCGGACGCAGACCAGTACGACGGCCAGGGCTGATCTGCGGTAGTTGGTTTTGGGACCGGCCTGGTGGGTTCGGTGGGTGCGTTGTCGGCGGCAGCGCCGCCTCGGTGGCCACGGCCGACTGCACGCTGTTCGACGGGCGGGAGGTGGCGGGAGAGGCTGCCTTGGGTGGTGTCCCCGGCCGCGAGCCCGTTGTGGTTGCGGGGGCGCGGGCGGGCAATGGTTGTCCGTCCGGCGGCTGCGGCACGCTTCAGGGGTGGTGCGTTCCATCTGCCCCGAACGAGGCCGACAGCACAACGGCCGGCTGCGCATCGGTCATCGGGATCGGACGAGTCGATGCGGATCGGGTGGGCCGGATCTCGCACCCAGGCTCCGTGCGCCGGACAGGTCGTGGCTCACATTCCGGGGGTCGCGCACTGTGCGGTCGAGGCGGCCCAGGGTGGGATACCACGATTGCGTTCTTGTCGCGGGCGTATCCGAGTCGAGGGCGGAGCCCGCGTCGGTCGGTTTTTGTGCGGGCATGTTCAGCGGGCGGGTCTCGTGGAACGACTTTGTGGGGCAACTCCCGCATCGATCTGCGCGGTTCCCGTGGCGGGTTCCTGTTGCGCGGTGATGGCGCGTCGGGAGCGAGGTGCGGCCAGGAGGGTGGTCGGCTGCGGGGGTGAGCACGGTGGCGGTTTCTGTGCGTGTCGTTTGTGGCAGGGAGGGTTGTCCGACCTCGTGTCGGTCGGCGAGGATCGGCCGTTGGACGGCCTTGGCCCGGGTGCCGCCGGGCCGGGCCGGAAGTTCTCGACGGAAGATGTGGCTGGGATGTCGAGATCGGCGTGGCTGCTCCGTCCCAGGGGCAGATGCGATGTGGCCGGTGTGGCCGCACCGTTCCGTGTAGGGGAAGGACAGCCGTCATGGCCATTGGCGAGGACCTCGACCGTGCTACCGACTCGCAGTGGGACTGGGTCGCCGAGCACACCCGCACGTATCTCGCCTCGGGCGGCACCGAAGGTCACGAGAGCAACGGCGTGCACACTCTCGTGCTCGCCACGACCGGACGCCGGACCGGTACGCCTCGCCGCACCTGCCTGATCTACGGCACCTCGGGCGGCGAGTACGTCGTTGTCGCCTCCAAGGGCGGTGCCGCAGAGAACCCGGCATGGTTGATGAACCTCGAGGCGGAATCGAGTGTCGGCGTGCAGGTCGGCACTCGCCGGTTCACCGCACGCGCCCGCGTCGCGTCCTCGGCGGAGCGGGCGTCTCTCTGGGCGCAGATGGTGGACATCTTCCCGCTCTACGACGAATACGCGCGGAAGACCGACCGCGAGATCCCGATCGTCCTGCTCACGCCACTGGATGGACCCGGATAGGGCAAGGTCGGGCTGCGCGGGGTCGGTTCAGGGTGGGCGCCGGCACCGGGATGAGTGAGGCTCCGGGTGTACGGGCGACCCTGGATCAACTTGTCCTGGCCGGAGCTTCGGATGCCCCGCCACCCCTGCGGAGATCGCCGTGGCAGGCCCTGCCTGTCGCTGACGGTGTCGGCCTTGATGGTGTGCTGCTTCTTCTTGCCGGAGACGAAGGCCCGCCGTCCGGGCCGGTTGGCCTTGGGCCGGCGGACCTGGGTCTCGGTCCCGTCGATCCGCAGGGTGATCCCTTCGGCTTCCGCGCAGGCGAACGCGCCCGCCAAGGTGCACAACCGCGCCCTGGGCGGTCGGGGACGGCGAGGCCACGCGCCGCCGGCAGCGGCAGGATCTCGCCGATGGCGCGGGAAACCATGGAGCGAGCCGGCCCGTACGGTTTGGCCGGCGCGGCGTACGGGAGCCCGGTGCGCAGGTGCGCCAGGACCGGCACCCGGTCGGTGAAGACCAGGTCGCACCTCGGTCAGGCGCCGGCCTCCCGCCGCCGCTCGGCGCCACGCCGCTCATGCGGAGCCGACTCGCACCAGGCAAGCCGCGGGCCCGCCAACTCCTCGACCGGATCGCCGAGATGTGAACGGGAGACGCCGCAGAAGGCAGGATGGGGCAAGGTCGCGCGGGCCCACGTCGCCATGGGCGCTGTTCACGTGGGCCGGCTTCGTCCGTGCAGTCGGCGCCCGCCGGTGCAGGTGGACTCGTCGCCGTGGCTCACGGGTGGCCTCGCCCTGCGCGAGGTCGGCCGGGACGGGGTGTCGACGGCCGGGCCGACGTTGATCCGCCGGAGCGCCTATTCGGTCTCCGGCCGGTCGGGGCTGCGTCGCACGCGGATCTCGGCCTGCCAGGGGCCGAGCATGTCGGCGAGGGGCTGGAGGTCGCCGTCGGCGTTCGCGGCGGCGAGTGCGGCCTGGTACTCCTCTTCGAAGTCCATGCGGAGGTCGTCCGGGAGTTCGGCGCGGATCTCGGCGGGGGTGGCGTGGTGGGTGCCGCCGAAGCCGATGGTGTGCCGGGGCCGGCGAGGGTCGGTGGTCTGCTCGTTCATGCCGCCAGGGTGGCATCGCGGTGGGCGTGACCGGTAGCCGGCGCGCACACAGGCGGAGTGCGCGCCGGCCACGCGCTCTACTTCGACTCGCCCATGGCCTCACGAAGCCAGGTGAGAGTCCCGGTCTTCAGCAATTCCTCGGCCAAGCGCCTCGCCGACTCGGTACGGATTCGCTTCTGGGAGTTCACGATCCACCGGTCCACGTTCTTGTGTCCCTGGTCCTGGTATTCCAGGGCCTGGATCAGGCACTCCAGCTTGTCCGCGTCGCCCGCGCAAATCGCCTCGGGCGTTTCGCGGGCCTCGTATTCGCCGATGATCGACCGCATCAGCGCGCCCAGACCGGCGGGCATGCCCTGGGACTGGTCGGCCGCGATCCGCTCGGCGTCGCCTTTGCCGACGTACTTCTGGCTGATGTGCGCGAGGTCGCCGGTGCGCGTCTCCCCGGTGTCGTGCCACACCGACAGGAGTGCGGCCTTCGCCGGGTCGGCACCCTCCAACTCGGCGATGATCGAGGCCAGGAGCGCGGCCCGCCAGGAGTGCTCGGCCACGGACTCCGGATCCTTGACGCCGGCGATCCACCACCCGGTCCGTTTGTGCAGCTTCAACGTGCCCGCCTCGAAGAGGAAGTTCGCCACCGCGCGGTCTTCGTCAGCCACCCCATGCCCCTTGCCTGTGGTCTACGTCCTCGACAGGCGGATGGCGTACCGGACTGCGTCCAGCTCGCGCCGTGCCTGTGTGGACAGCGTCGCGCCATCCGACAGGACATCGACCCGTTCCCGCAGGACGTCCGTGTCGACGCCCGCCGCCTGGAGGAGGTGAGGGCGGACGGTGAACAGCGACCACAGGGTGTGGACGCACAGCTCGGAGAACCCCAACCCTGGTGTGAGGTGGCCGGCGAGGTGCGCGAGGAGGCGCCGCCCGCTCCAGGCCCCTGGGGTCACCGGCGCCGCCAGGAACGCGTCGTCCCCGTGCAGTTGCGGCAACTCACCGACCCAGTAGGCCCGGTAGTTCAGATTCGCGGTTTCCCCGGGGTCGCTGTCCACGAGGGTGTGTTCGATGAAGTTGGTCCTCCTCTCGGGATTGCCCTGACGGACGGCGACGGAGGCCACAGAGCGCGCGTCGAGCCAGTCGACAAGCCATCCCTGGCTACGGCGGCCTCGCTGCTGATGCTGTATCCACGGCGTGGCGTCCGGCGCCGGGTCGTAGCCGACGAGATAGAGCGCCTGATGGCGGGTCAGGATGTCTGGGGGGCCGTTCGCGGTCTCGGCGGTTCGGCGAACCGATGTGAAGAACTGCTGCCGTCCGCCGTCCGCCGTTCGGCGGTTCGGGCGCTGTATGGCGGATCGACTACGCGACGCTCTCTGCAAATCGCTCGCGGAACTCGCGCACCACCGGTGCGGACTCGTGCGAGGCGAGTTGCCCGGCCAGTAATGACAGCCGGGCGTTGCTGCGCGCCGAGTCGATGCCGACCGCGATGTCGAGTACCCGCGTCGCGACGCGAGCCGCCTCGTCGACCTCGCGGGCCTGGAGGTACGCCTCCGCCAGCCACGACAGATAGAGGGACATCTCCCTGACATGCGTGGTGTCGTACCGGTCGACGGCGGTCCGCAGCAGCGGCTCGGCACGTAGCGGCCTGCGCAACTCGGTGTAGCAGCGGCCGGCCATGACGTTCATCTCGTCGCGGTTCAGCCAGTACACCCACTCGGGATCCTCGCCCGGCCGGCTGCGCTCGAAGGCGTCGTCGGCGGCTCCGAGCGCCCGGTCGCACTCGCGGGGCTGGTCTGCTCGGGCGTGCGCCCACGCGACCCGTTCGAGGAGGAGCGCGCGCACACTGGCCGTCGCCTCCCCCCTGCCTCCGGCCTCTGCGGACCGGGCGACCAGCACGGCCTCGGTTTCCCGGCCGGTGTTGGCCATCTGGTACGACAGCGTGGACAGCAGGTTCGCGGCGAGAGGTCGGTCGCCGGCCCCGTGGGCGAGCCGGACGCCGGCGAGGTAGTCGCGTTCCGCCTGGGCGTGTAGGCCGAGGTCGGACGCCACCCAGCCTGCGAGCTGGGCGAGTTCGGCGCCGACGGTCAGCAACGCGCGGCCGGTCTCTTCCGTGTAGGAGCTCTCGCGGAGGAGGCGAACGGTGTCGGCGAGTTCGCCTGCGATGGCGGGGTAGAGGTCGGTGCCGCCGACGATGTCGTCCATGCGTCGGAGATGGTCACCACGCCGGCGGATGGTGTCGGCGAGGGCGGCTCCGACGCGGCGGCCGGAGCGCATCTCGTACACCTGCGGCGTGTCGGCGAGCAGCCACTCGTGGGCGACCCGGGCGGCGAGTGCGTCGGCGTGGTTGTCGGTGAGGGCATGCGCCACGGCTTCCGCATCGGCCCGGCTCCACTCGTCGGTGCACCACGGTGTTGCCGAGCCCGGGACCGGGGGCGCGGCTTGGCCACGGCGTCCTCGCAGCGGGGCGGCGGCGGCTTCGAGTTCGTCGAGGCTGATCCCGAGGACGGTCGAGATCCACGGCAGCCACCGGGTGGGGAGCCGGACGCCGCGCTCCCACCGGGAGACCTCGTGCCTGGTCACCGTGGCGTCGCCGGATGCCTGGCACAGGAGATCGGCGAGACGCTGCTGGGTCCTGCCTTGCTCGCGTCGCACGCGTGCGATGAGCGTTCCGACGGTTTCGTGCTGGTGCATGGTTGCCCCCGACATAGTGCACATGTCGTGCTGCCGGCCAACAGTCTGGCCCACTCAGAGGCCCACATACAGGCTCCTCACCGAACC
Organism: Embleya sp. NPDC059213; assembly: GCF_042754445.1. Lineage (NCBI taxonomy): Bacteria > Bacillati > Actinomycetota > Actinomycetes > Kitasatosporales > Streptomycetaceae > Embleya > Embleya sp. NPDC059213. The sequence goes on along the minus strand of NZ_JBHZAV010000143.1, from coordinate 500 downwards.
GGGGTGGAAGCGATTCCCTGGTCACCACGCTTGCGGCGACCAAGGAGTACGGAAATGGCGGCAACAGATCCCCCCGATCGAGTGCATGTGGGCCCATCCGGCGACTCCCACCGTCCGGTGCGGGTGAAGTTCCCGGATCGCGAGCCAGTGGACATGACAACCGACGAACTGGTCGCGCTCCAGCACGAGATCCGGGCGTACCTGCTGTACCGGGTCCCAGCTCCGCCGCTCGGCCGGATCTCGAACTCGGGCGGCTGAGGAGCCGCCCCATGGCCGCAGCGGTACGGGACCGCACGCGGCCTCCGGCCAGGCCCGCGCGTCCTGCCGCACCGCCCGGTCGGCCCCGGCCACCCACCCTGGGTCGGGTGACCAGGCCCGGCGGTGCGCGAATCACCGCCGGGCCCGCCTTCCCTCGCCCGGCCGCAGGTACCCCCGACGGCGGCCGGGCGAGGACCACCATCACTCACACCCAGGCTTGGAGAGGTCATGCCCCACTCGTC
>NZ_JBHZAV010000142.1:0-23497 GCF_042754445.1 Embleya sp. NPDC059213 | reverse complement strand
GTTCTGCTCGAGGTTGCCGCAGGCTCGTTCGTCCGCCCACCGCGACTGGCTTTGGGCGACGGCCGGGTCCTGGTGATGACGGCGTTCCACCAACGGACCGGAACCGCGGCCGTGAAAGCGCTCGAAGCCCGACTCGACCGCATGCCTGCGATCATCGGCACCGTGACCCGGATGGGCGCCAACGGCCGCATCATCGCCGACGCCTCGGCGATCACCACCCTGCGGATCGGTGCGATCGCCGGTGTGGCCACCGACGCGCTCGCTCCCCGCGACGCGTCCGTGATGCCCTTGTTCGGCGCCGGAGCCCAGGCCCCGGACCAGGTCCGGGCCGTGCACACTGTCCGGCCGCTGACCGCGTTGACCGTGTTCGACCGGAACCGCCCCCGCGCCGAGAAACCCCCGTCCGAGCTGGAGGGCGACCTGCCCGGGGTACACCTGCGGAGTGCTGATGACGTCACGACTGCCTTGACCGACGTCGAGATCGTCTCGTGTGCGACCTCGTCGAGTACTCCCTTGTTCCCGGCAGACGCCCTGCCGGCTCGGAGTACATGTCAACGCGATCGGCTCGTTCCAGCCGACGATGCGCGAACTGCCGGACGAGTTGCTCGCGACCGCGGACCTGGTCGTCGTCGAACAGATCGAGGCGGGCACCGACGAAGCCGGCGAGATCATCCACGCGCTCGAGACCGGCACACTCACCCGTCACCGGATCCACGAGCCGGCCGGGATGCTCGAAACCGCACCGGAGACCACCGGGCGAACGGTCTCAAAACCGTGGGAATCGCCGCTCAGGACCGGGCTGTCGCCCGCCTTTTGAGCAAGACCTGCGATACCTTATACCTTGGATAGCGCCGCGGCGGCTGGGTTTCGCGCGGCTTCGACGACCAAGGGGTCCACTATGTCCCGTCCCGGCACCACGGTCACACCCGGCACCGGGCTGCGGCGGCAAAGCCTTCGCGACGACGCCGGCCAAGTGATCCGTGCCCAGATCGTGGCGGGTGAAATCCGTCCCGGGACGCTGTACGCGATCGGCCAGATGGCCGAACAGCTGCAGGTGTCGATCACCCCGGTACGGGAAGCACTGCTCGATCTGGCCAAGGAAGGCCTGATCGAAATGGTGCGCAACCGGGGCTTCCAAATCCGCGTCGTGACCGAAGCCGATCTCGATCAGATCATCCAGATCCGGTTGATGCTCGAAGTCTCCGCCGTCCGCGAGATCGCCGCTCGCGGACTTGTCGACGACTTCGCTCCCCTGCGCGATCTGGCCGCGCGCACCGAAGAGGCCGCGCTGGCCGGGGACTGGGTCGGCTTCCTCGGTACAGACCGGGACCTCCACCTCACCCTGCTCGGCCACCTGGGCAATCCCCGGCTGGTCGCCATCGTCGGCCAGCTACGCGACCAAGGCCGCCTGTACGGCCTGAACCACGTCGCGGGCACCCAGGACTTCCTCGAGTCCACACGGGAACACGACGCGTTGCTCGACGCTGTCGAGGCCGGAAAAGCGGACGAGGCCGCCGAACTGATGAGCACACACCTCAAACACGCTCGCGGGATCTGGGCCGGTGTCGTGTAGTCGGCACGTCTACCGCGCCGTCCGCGCTCATCTGCACGTCGTGCCGCACCATCCTGCAACCACTCACCCCCCACCCAACCATGGCGATCCCTCCGGAAAACGCGGGGCTCCTCAGCTCGTCGATCGGGACGCCTCCGCAAGGGTGGTGATCATGGTGACCGGCGCTTCGACCACCTCGACCATGTCCGTGTCCGAGTCGATGAGCCACTGCAGTTGGACACCGTCGACCGCGGCGACCAACAGCCGGGCGAGCAGATCCGCCCCGATGTCGGTGCGCCCTGCCGTCCTGTCCGGCCTCCGACCCCTACCGCCTGACAGGCGACATCGAAGCCGACTTCCTCGACCTCGACCGAGCCCTGTCCACCCCCACCATCCCGATCGACACCCTCCGCAAAGCCCTCCACGAACGCCTCCGCCACCGCGTCCTGACACCGCCGACTACGACACAGCCCTACGCTGGTCGATGTAACCGTCACCGCACTCGCCGGCCCCCGGCGACTCCCACCGGCACCCGAGTTCCGGCGCCCCCGGCCCGAACTCTCGCCACGCGCGTCGGGCGTATGGATTTCATCCCACCGTCACAACGCGCCCCACGCACCGGTGAAGAAGTATTCGATCTGCAGATCCGCCCTGGAATCCGAGAGGCCGACGGTCTCTGTCATGGACAGAAGATTATGGATACATCTGACGAGCGCATGGACATCGGATCGAAGCAAAGAGTCGAGCCCATCGACCACAACGGCAACCGGAGCCGCTTCGTCCGACATTTGCAGATCCCAGAGCCGATCACTATAGGCAGCCCAACTTCCCGCCCCGAGCTCGGAGAAGTCGAGCTCCCTGGTGAGCCCTACAAGGAGGCATTCCTCAGGATTATCCGAACCCGGCGGGAGCGCAACACGAGCCAGACGGAATTCCTTCCTCGCCAGGAACTCGATCAATTCTTGCTCGCGAGAGTTCTCCACAAGGAATGGTTTGGATTTCAGCCATGGAAGACCGGTCACGATGTCGATCCACAGCTTCGGCCTTTTCGGCAGTTCAGCATCCACACTGCGGCCCTCTGAGTTGAGTGAATCCATCTTTATAGTGACCTGTATACCAGATTTCTCCCTGAGCACCGAATACCAGCCGTCCGCTGGCCGGCCGCTTGGCTCCGGTTGCAGTCGGCAGGATATCCGTCTCGGCATAGTAGTTGGGCGGCGCCGGTGGCAGTCCTTCACCACCATAGATACCCGGCTTGCCTTTGGTCCCACCCCGCTTCACTCCCGGCGGCAGGGAGCCATCTTTATCCATCGAAGTGATTACCTTAGCGGCGTCCGACCGAAGGTCTTCCGGAACACCGTCAAGGTTCACATGTGGACAGGGTCCTGAGTTGTGTACCAGGGCGGAGCTGGTTCCTGTGACGACGTAGTAGGTGTGGGTGTCGGCGACGGTGAGGTTGTGTACGCGTTGGATCTGTTGCCAGGAGTGTGTCGCCGCGATCCGGAGCGTGTTGCCTTCGGCGGTCGCAAGGTGGTCGCCGGGGGACAGTTGGTCGATCCGGGTCCATTGTGCGGTGTCCGCGGTCCAGAAGGGGTGGTGGCCCGTGGCGGTGATGGGGGCGTTTTCCGTGCCCGGTTCATCGTCGTCGATCCGGATTTGGGTGAGGTTTTTGAGGTTTTCGCTGGTGATCAGTGCGGTGACGGTTTTGGCTGTGGTCTCGCCGGTTTCGGGGTCGGTGGCGAGGACGGCGTCGCCGAGTTTGATTTCCTCGATCGGTTTGTGGGTGCCGTCGGCCATGAGGATCTTGGTGCCGGGGATGAAGCTCTGGCCGGGTACGCATGCCGGGGCCTTGGGTGCGTCCGGTTTGTTTTCCGGGATGTCGACGCGGGAGGCGTCCTTGGCTTTTTCGGCGTCCTTGAGGATTGTGCGGAGCCGGGAGAGGGTCTTGCCGAGGCCACCGAGGGCCGACAGGGCGGTGTCGCCGCAGTCCCAGGAGAAACTCGGGTCTTTGCGGCAGGCGTTGATGGCGGGTAGTGGGTTGACGGTGTCGTTGAGGAGGTTCCAGGTGCTTTTGGCCTTGTTTCCGATCCAGTCGCCGGTGGCGCTGGCGACCTTGCCCCAGTCCCACTCGACGTCGTCGAAGAGGCCGGTGGCGCGTGCGCCGAACTTGCCGCCGGCGCCGCCTGCGCCGCCGTTTCGGATTTTGGGTGGGGTGCGGTGTTGGGGCTTGCGCGGGTGGTCGACGAAGGTGGCTTTTTGGCTGCTGACGTTGACGAGTTTGGCGGCCTGTTGGGCGAGGCCGATGGCCCAGCGGACGATCAGGCTGAGTAGTGCGAGGAAGTCGAATTCGCCCGAGGGGTCGGCTGCGGTGACCGGGTTGTTGTGGCCGTAGACGTAGCCGTTCATCTGGAGTGGGTCGGCGAGGTCGAGGACCGGGTCGACGGAGATGAAGCGGCCGAGGGTCTTGTCGTATTCGCGGGCGCCGAGGTGGGTGAGGCCGGTGCTCGTGTCGTTGGTGCCGCCGACGAAGCCGCGGCTGCCGGGCCACATCGAGGGGGTGGTGCCGCGGTCTTCGCCGAAGGGCTTGAGTTTGCGGCGTTGGATCGGCATGCCGGGGGCCAGGCCGACGGTGGTGGTCGCGGTGCCGTGGTGGTCGGGCAGCAGGAGGTTGAGGGTCTTGCCGACGCCGGCGGTGCGGATGACGGTGGGGGCGCCGGCCTGGCCGTAGTAGCGGTCGGCGGTGAGGGATCCGTCGGGCTTGACGGTGACCTCGGTTTCGCCGAGGTAGAGCGTCGTGCCCTGGGCGGTGCGGCCGATGAGGCGGTTGCCGTCCGCGTCGTGGACGTATTGGCTCGGGCCGTGGGTGGGGTCCGTCACCGTCGCCAGCCGGTTGTCCGGGCCCCAGGTCAGGGTCTGGCTGTCGCCGCCCTCCTGCCGGGTGGTGGTGTTGCCGACCGCGTCGTACCCGTAGGTGTTGAGGGTGGAGCCGCCCGCGCTCGTCGAGGTGACCGAGGCGAGTCGGTGGCTGGGGCCGGTGGGTGTGGGGTGGTAGCCGTAGGCGCGGGTGACGTTCTTCGCGTCGTCGCCGGCGGTGTCGTGTTGGGTCTCGGTCAGCCGGTTGCCGGCGATGTCGAAGGTGAAGGACTGCCAGTACGGGTCGGGTCCGCCGATCTCGGTCTTGGCGGGCGCGGATGCGCAGGTCTCCTTCGTCTTCGACGTCCACGCCTCGGTCATCTGGCGCAGCGCGTCGTAGGTGAAGCATTGGGTGTCCCACCGGGTGGTGGGGCCCGAGCCGGTGCCGGCGGTGACGGCGGTGACGTTGCCGATCGGGTCGAAGCGGTAGCGGGTGTCGGTGACCCGGTTGTCGGGGCCGGTTTCCTTGTCGTCGACCGAGCGCACGACGCGGCCGGTGTTGGGGTCGTAGTAGTTGGTGGTCCAGATCCTGGTGGGCGCGGAGCTGGCCGCGGTGCGCAGGACTTCGCCGTAGGGGCTGTAGGTGGCGTCGCTGACGTACCAGTTGTGGCCGCTGGTGCTGATGGGCAGGCCGTCGGTGTTGTAGCGCACCACCAGTCGTTCGGGGGCCAGTTCGGCGGCGCCCGGCAGTGAGGTCTCGGCGATCGCGCCGGTGGGGGTGTAGGTGTAGCGGTATTCGTAGTTCCCGGCCAGCGCCCCCTCCTTGGCGGGGATCGTCACGACCTTGCCGGTGGGGCGGTTGTCGATGTCGTAGCCGGTGGTGCGGGTGGTGTACGCGTGGCCGTCGTCGTAGCGGGTCGCGGAGGTCGGCTGGCCCTTCTTGACGGTGTCGTACACCCACTCGGAGAGCTTGGGCCCGGTGACGTCGCCCCGGTGTACGGCGGTCTTGCGGGCCACGTCGTCGTAGACGGTGGTGAGGGTGACTCCTCGGGCGTCGGTGGAGGAGGTCTGCCGGCCGAGGTTGTCGTAGGCGTAGGTGGTGGTGCCCTTGTCGGGGTCGTCGCTGCGGGTCATCTGGCCGCGGGCGTCGTAGGTGTAGGCCCAGGTGTTGCCGCCGGGGTCGACCACGCTCTTGCGGTTGCCGCGCAGGTCGTAGGTGTACGCGGTCCGGGTGAACTGGGTGCGTTGGGCGTTGGTGAACTGGTCCAGGCGTACGGCGCGGCCGAGCATGTCGGTCCAGACCCGTTGGGCGGTGCCGCCCGGCGGGGGCACGGTTGTGGTGTTGTCGCCGCCGTACTCCGTGCTTTCGCTGAAGGTCGGCTGCGGCGGGGCGCCGGCGGCCGGCGGGTTCCAGGTGTCCTTGCGCAGCGGCCGGCCGAGACCGTCGTAGGCGGTGGTCTGCCACTTGGGGATCTCGGTGTCGCTCTGCGGTATGTACAGGGCGTCCGTCGGCGCGCCGCCGGCCAGGTAGGTGCCGTTCGCGCGGCGCGCCGAACCGGAGGTGTTGTACAGGGTGTCGGTGATCAACCGGCCGGCGTTCCCGCCCGCCTGCGACTGGGTCTGCCTGGGTCGGAGCAGGCCGTCGTACAGCGTCTTGGCGACGCTGTACGTGCCGTCGTCCTTGATCGTGCGTGTCGTGACGACGTTGGGCTTGTTCCCGGTGGTCTGGTACTCGTACTCGACGCCGGGGGACAGGCCGGCCGCGTGCCGGCCGGGTTGCCAGACCCGGATCAGGCGACCGAGCGCGTCGTACTCGGTGCGGTACACGTCCCCGGCGACGTCCTGGGCGGTCAGTGGCCGGCCGCGACCGATGTCGTTGGTGGTCACCAGGGTGTTGCCCAGCGGATCGACGGAGTCGACGCGCGCCGCGGCGCCGCCGGCGACCGGGGTGTAGGTGACCGCGGTCGTCTTGCCGTTGGTGTTGGTGGTGACCAGGACCCGGCCGGCGGCGTCGAAGGTGCTGTGCGAGGCGTGGTCGAAGTTGATGCCGTCGGCGCGTACCTGGTATCCGTCGCTGGGGTTTCCCTTGGTCGGGGGTTGTCCCACGGCCAGGTCGTCGTAGGCGGTCTTGACGTCGTTGACGACGCGGTCGGCGCCGGCGGTGTCCGCGTCCGCGCATGTACCGGAGGTGGTGCGGGTGCGGACGATCGCGCCGAGGATGTTCGCGGCGGTGTTGTGCGCGTACGTGTTGACGACGCACTGCTCGTCGCCTTGGACGGCGAGGTCGCCGTTGTCCTCGGAGCGTTCCGGCAGCCCGTAGGTGGGGTCGAAGGTGACGGTGGACGTGGCGGTTCGGGTTCGGCCGCCGGAGAGGTACTGGATGGTGGTCCTGCCGGCCTCGCCGACCTGGTATCCGTGCAGGGTCGGCAGTCCGGTGCGCACGTGGGTGGAGGTCACCCGGTGCCAGGGAGCGGTGAGTTCGCGTTCGGCGATCTGTTGTCCGTCGTCGGTGTAGGTGATCGTCTCGGCCGGCATGCCCTGGTACTGGAGCAGGTCGTCGGCGACGACGGCGCCGGTCGAGTCCTTGACCTGCACGACGCGGTTGCCGCCCGGGATCACGTCACCGTGCATGCCGCGGAAGAAGCGCGTCTCGGTCTTGCCGGCGACGGTGCCGTTCGCCGCGTCGGTGGTGCCGGTACGGGTGATCACCCTCGCGTAGCCGCGCCACTGGCTCCAGGTGAGCTGACTCGGTTTGCCGAACTCGGCGTCGTCCTTGGCCCAGGCGGCGCCGTCCGCGTATTCGTAGCGGGTGCTCTTGGTCGGTCCGCCGCCGACGAAGTCCTCTTCGTCGACCCGGGTGACGACGTACTTGTTGAACCACTCGGGGACCTTGGGGTCCGCCTCGTCCCCGGGTTGCCACATCACGGGGTAGCAGCGTGAGGTGTTGGTCGCCGGGGTCGGTTTGGGCGCGGCCGGGTCGCACGGCGCGGAGTAGTGCACCCGGATGCCGCCGCCGGTCTCGGTGTGGATCGCGGCCACGCGCAGTCGCTCGAACCCGGGGCGGTCGTCCGTGGGCGCGGAGACCCGGTTGGGCATCGGGTCGGTGTTGGCGTAGAAGGAGACCGGCGGCAGGGTCAGGGTGCCGCCGTCGGTGTTGCGCCCGGTCCGGGTGATCGACTCCAGCCACAGCGGCGGGTTGGTGTCGTAGCGGGTGTCCTGGAAGCCCTGCTTGAACTCCCACGAGTCGACCATGCGGTACTCGTTGACGCCCGGCGCGGTGGTCACCTGGGTGGAGATCATGGTCAGGCGTTTGCGCGACCAGAACGTGGGTGCGGCCACGTAGCACTTGCCGGTGGAGGCGCAGTACGTGTCGGCCGGGGTGTCCGGCCACTGCTTGGCGTCCTGGCCCTTCTTGGTGAACTTCTCCTCCGCGCAGTTGAACGTGGCGGTGACGATGCAGCGTTCGGCGGTGGTGAAGGTGACGCGCGCGGGGGCGACGCCGAACACGTCGTCCTTGCGCAGGCCGTAGTCGATGCGCGTCGGGTAGGCGGCGCGGTCGTAGGCGACGGGGGTGGCGAAGACGCCGTTTCTGGCGTAGTGGTTGGTCTCCTTCCGCCAGTACACCGCCATGGCGTTGCCGTGGGTGTCCTCGACGTAGTCGAGGTTCCAGCGCCAGCCCTGGACACACGAGGAGTTCGCGAACGCCGTCTGGTGGCAGGGCTCGTTCGGGTGGTTGCCGAACACCGGGACGGTCAGTACGGAGTCGGTGGTCGGCTTGCCCGTCGTCCAGCCCGGAAGCTTGTTCAGGCCGAAGTGGTAGCGGGTGCCGTCCGGGGTGGTGACGACCCAGTTCTCGCCGTTGTCGTCGCCGTTGCCTGCGGCGTCGAACTTCTGCTCGATCCTGGTTCCGTCGTCGGAGCCCGGTTTCCACTTGCCCGTGGCGTCGTCCTTGATCAGCGGCGTCGTCGAACCGCCCAGCGACATCACCGCGTTGTCGTTGCGCCAGCACAGGTCCCCGGTGTTCGTCGGGTTGTTGTTGCCGGCGGCGTCGTCGGCCTTGCAGCCCTGGTAGGCGCGTTCGATGAAACCGGGGTGGTAGTCCCAGCCCTCGCCGAGCCATGACGCCTGGTTGTTGCTGGTCGAGGTGCGGCCGTCGACGGACTGGGAGGAGTAGCCCAGCGACAGTTTGGGGCCGAGGTCGGAAGCCACCGGAGGAACGCCGAGGGGGTACTCCCAGGAGAAGTTCCCGGACGAGCCGCCCGCGGTCCAGGTGCCGGAGGGCTTGAGGTCGGTGGCCTTGTAGTCGCCCGCGTTGCCCTCGCCGCCGCCGGTCGCGGCGAGCACCATGGCGCCGCCCGCCATCGCCGCGCGGAGCGTGCCGCCCTGGGGGGCGGGCGGGGTGGCGGTGGGGTCGACGACGGTGCTGACCCGGTCGGCCTTGGCGTCGTTGGTGGATGCCAGGTCGACCGGCTCGGCGCAGCCGGCGAGGTCGGGGGTGGTCAGGAAGCATTCGGGGAATTGCACCAGGCGCAGTCGGGAGCCCCAGCCGGCGCCGTAGAGCTTCTCGAACGCGGCGTAGTCGACGGCCAGTTGCACCGCGGTGGCGTCGGGGCTGGGTTCGAGTTTCATCAGCACGCCGTCGATGCCGGCGGCCTCGGTGGCGGTGCGGTCGGAGACGGTGACGGTCCAACTACCGGTCGCGGTGGGCGAGTTCGTGGTGGCGGTGGTGCGCGCGGTGGCGTTGCCGCCCGCGGCGGCGGGGCCGATCAGGATGGGGAGCCCGGCGACCTGCTTCAGGCCGGTGTCCGTTGCGCCGTTCGCGCTCCGAGCGACTGCCCCGCCGCCGATGACTATGACGCCCGTCCCGCCGTCCGGGGCGGTGGTGCGGTCGAGCTTGTATTCCTGTTCGGGCGCGGCCGGGGGCCGGTACTCCGCGGTGCTGTCGGCACCGGCGACCGGCTTGTCCGCCTGGAGCTCGGGGAGTTCGACGCCGCCGCGCGGGGCACGGGCGACCGCGGATGCCTGCGCCGTGATCAGCGTGGTCGTCATCACCGTGGCCACGCACAGAGCCACCAGACGCAGACCGCCGCCTATTTCCCGCGAATTCCTTTTGCGGTTTCGGGCATGGCGCTGCCCGGTCACGTCCACGAACAGCACGAAGACCCCCCACCCTGGCGGGCATTCCCCAGTGCCCGCACCACAAAAGACGAGCCAGATCCTGCCGGCGCGAACCCCTCGAAAGCCAGACCCGGAATGCGAGATGACTTAGATCACTTTACCTTCCGCATACTTTGTATTTAAAACCTCATGAATTACTTCAAGTCGGGACCCTCCCTCTCCAACGGGTCGGTCGGCGCATGACACGCCCTTACTCGTCCATTAGTCAATAAAAAGACCCTCCGGTGGGTTTTGAACATCACTTTTCGAACGATTCATCCCCGGCCGCGGCACCTGGGCGACGGCCTGTACGCGTGTCGGGACAGGGCCTCGGTCGGGACCCGGCCGAGCATCGGACTGCGCACGGCCATCCTGCCGCTCGGCCGGGTTCGACTTTCCACGCGTGACGTGCGGCCCCTCGGGGGGCCATGCTGTGCTCGATATTTCCGTGCCCGCGTTTTCACGCGCGGGGATCTTTGATTCGATCTTCGGTAAGCGGTCGTCTATTCACGCAGTGACGGCCGGGGGGTTTCATAGGGTGGGGTGGATGGCCGTGAGACGGCTGCGGTTGGCATGGCCCGGAAAACGGGCTCGGGTGGGGGTGGCGACCGCCGTGGCTTTGGCGGTCGGAGCGGGCGGTATCGCCGTGCTCGTCGACGAGGACGGAAACGGGGGAAGAAAGCAGTCCGCGCCCGCGGCGGTCCCGCCGCCGGCGGAGTCGGCGATCACCATCGCCGAGACCAGGGCGCAGAAACAGGCCGCCACGACCGGGCGGCCCGTGTTGGTCACCGAGACGCTGACCGCGACCGGGACCACGCACGCCAACCCCGACGGAACCTTCACCCGCGACGAGGCGGTCAAGCCCGTACGAGTCAAGCGAGACGGGCAGTGGACACCCGTCGACACCACGCTCGTCCCCGCGGCCGACGGATCGCTGACGACCAGGGCCACCTCGGTGGGTCTGCGGTTCGCGGGAGCGCCCACGCGCCCGGCCGCCGACGATCGGGCCGGTCGTGACGAGGCCCGCCCGAGCACGGTGACCGCCGAGCCGACGCCCGCCACGGATACGCGCCTGCTCGAAATGAGCGTAGGCGCAAGCCGCTTCGCGATGCACTGGCCGGGCACGCTGCCGGCGCCCATCGTGCGCGACTCGCGCGTGCTCTACCCGGACGTACTCCCCGGCACCGACCTGGTGTTGACCGCCGGCGACAACGGCTTCTCGCAGGTCGTCGTCGTCAAGTCGCGGGAGGCGGCGGCCGATCCGCGGCTCGCCGGGCTCGGCCTGCGGTTGAGCTCCGCCGACCTGAGGTTCACCATCGACGACGCGAGTGTGGTGCGCGCGGTGGACGCGAGCGGCACCGAGGTCGCGGCGGCGCCGACCCCGTACATGTGGGACTCCGCCGGCCACCCGCGGACCGCCTCGACCGCCGGCCTGGACCTGCCCGGCTTGAACGGACCCGAACAGGGCTCGCACGACGCCCTGGTCGGCACCCGACTCGACGCCGACACCCTGCGCCTGACGCCCGATCGGAAGCTGATGGCCGCGCCGGAGACCACCTACCCGGTCTTCATCGACCCGTCCTTCAACGGCCACACCGAGGCGTGGACACTCGCCTACAAGACCTACGCCGGCAGTTCCTTCTGGAACGGCGCGAACTTCAACGGTGGTACCGACGACGCCCGTGCGGGTCACGAGTCACAGTCCAACGGCACCTCCCAGTCGTTCTTCCGGGTCGACTGGGACGAGAACGGGATGCGCAACGTCGCCGTGGAGAGCGCGACGTTCCGGGTGATGAACCATCACTCCTGGTCCTGCCAGAAGCGCGACGTCGAGCTTTGGCTCACCGGGTCGATCAGCTCCGCGACCACCTGGAACAACCGCCCGGGCGACGTGGTGATGCTCGACAGACGCAACGAGGCGCATGGCTACAACGCCTCCTGCCCGGGCGACTACATCGGCTTCAACGCCAAGAACGCCGCCGAGCGCGCCTCCGCCGCCGGCTGGGCCGACATCACCGTGGGCATCCGCGCGAGCGACCAGAACGACTCCTACGCGTGGAAGAAGTTCCGGGACGACCCGGTCCTTTCCGTGGTGTACAACCGGCCGCCGAACCAGCCGGTCAACCCGACGCTGAGCCCGGGCGGCCCGTGCACCACGAGTCCGCCGTTCGCCCGGATCGGCCTCACCGACGTGCAACTCGGCGCGCAGGGCAGCGATCCGGACGGCAACCTGGACCGGATCTGGCTCAACGTCTGGCGCACGGGCACCTCCGACTACCTGTTCGCCGACCACCTGTGGCCCGACTCGCGTGGGGTGATCACCTACGACATCCGGTCCTCGCGATTCGTCGACGGCGCCACCTACTCGTGGAACATGCAGGCCCGGGACACCTCCGGCGCGGTCTCGGACCTCAACGGCAAGGCCGGCGGTTCGATCCCCTGCCAGTTCGTCGTCGACCAGAGCGCGCCCAGCGCACCGGAGGTGTCCTCACCGCAGTTCCCCGCCGGCAAGGACGGCGAGTGGGCCGCCGGCGCCGACTTCGGCACGACCGGCGACTTCACCTTCAAGTCCGGCGACGGCAGCGACGTGGTCGAGTACGCGTACAGCCTGGACACCACGTCCTTCACCAACCGGGCCAAGCCCAACGCCCCGGGCGGCGTCGCGACGCTGAAGATCATCCCGCCGCACGCGGGACCCGCGGTGCTCTACGTCAAGGCCAAGGACGCGGTCGGCAACTACTCCACGCAGACCGCCTACACCTTCTTCGTCGAGCCACGCGACACCGTCGACGGCCCGATGGACTTCACCGGCGACCAAAAGCCCGACCTCGCGGTCGTCGACGCCACCGGAAACCTGCGGGTGTACCCGTCGTACTCGGGCGGCCGGATCAACGAGTCGCTCGACGCCGCCGGCGTGGCCGAGGGCAAGGTGCCCGCCGGATACTGGACCAACGCCCTGGTCACCCACAACGGCGACTACTGGGGCGGCGACGGTCTGCAGGACATCGTCGCCCGGATGCCCGACGGCAGACTGTGGATCTACCCGGGCAACGGCCGCGGCGGCGTGGACACGGCCGGCCGGATGGAACTGCGGCTCCCGGCCGGCGCCCCCGCGCCCTCCACGTTCACCCAGATCCTCTCACTCGGCGACGCCACCGGCGACGGACATCCCGACCTGATGGCCGTGGACACCGGCGGCACGCTGTACGCCCTGACCGGGTACACCGGCGCCACGATCGACAAGGTCGAGGCTCTGGGCGGCGGTTGGCAGGGCTACACGATCCACGGCGCGGGCGACATCACCGGTGACGGCGCGTTCGACCTGCTCGCCCGCACCAGGGCCGGCGACGGCAAGTTGTGGGTGTACAAGGGCGTCAAGGAAGGCAACGGCACCCGACTGAACTCGTTCGGCTCGGGTTCCTCCCGGTTCGAGTACGGCGCAAGCGGCTGGCAGCAGAGCCAGATCGCGCAGATCACCGCCATCCCCGACGTCACCGCGGACGGCATCCCCGATCTGTGGGTGCTCCGCGGCAACGGCGACCGCCTGTTCTACCCGGGCCTGCGCACCTCGCACGGCGGCGCCACGAGTGCCTCCGGGGAGACGTCCTGGGACCACTGCCAGGACTTCGCCTCGGGCGGCGGGACCCAGCGCGTCTGCGGCCCGATCCTGACCAAGTACCTCGACCTGGCCGGGCCGTACGGCTTCGCGGGCGCACCGGTCACCGGGGTCGACACGACTCCCGACGGACTCGGCCGCTACACCCACTTCGCCGACAACGCCTCGATCTACTGGAGTCCGTACACCGGCGCCTGGGCCGTCAACGGCGGCATCCGCACCCGATGGTCGGAACTGGGCTGGGAGCAGGGCCCGCTCGGCTACCCCAACTCCGACGAGTTCGACGTCGCGGGCGGTCGGCGCAGCTCCTTCCAGAACGGCTACATCCGCTGGAACGAGGCCACCCAGACCGCGACCGAACACGGACAAAACGACCAGACCAAGGCGCAGCGCACCGAACTCGCCGGCGACGTCAACGACGACGGCTTCGCGGACGTGGTGACCGTGTACGACTACGGGCACGAGACCACCGCGTTCTGGGTCTCCTCCGGCAACGCGAACGGCACGCCGGAAGCGCCGTATCCGGCCTGGACCAGCCATATCGGCTGGTTCGGATCGAACTTCGCCAAGTACGTGATCGGTGACTTCAACGGTGATGGCCGGGCCGACATCGGCGCGATGTACGGGTACCCGAACGGCAGCAACGCGTGGTTCACCTTCGCGGCCCGCGACAACGGAACGTTCGAGGAAGGTGTGCAAAGCGCCTACGTGGCCCCGGGCAACTGGGAGTGGTCGAAAGGCACTCCGCTGGCCGGCGACTTCAACGGCGACGGCGTGGACGACGTCGCGATGATCTACAACCACGGCGGTGGCGTGACCAGCGCGCACACCTACCTCGGCCATCCCAACGGCATCTTCGACCCGGCCTTCGAAAGCTGGCGGTCGCAGCCGGGCAACTGGTGGTCGGAGCGGGTCAAGTACGTCAGCGGCGACTTCGACGGCAACGGACGCGACGACATCGCGGGCTTCTACGGATACGGCAACGCGACCGGCGAAGCGGTCGCGTTGCACACCATCCTCTCCAGGCCCGACGGCGGCTTCCAAATCCCGTTCGATTCCTGGCAGGTACCGGCCGGCAACTGGAACTGGACCCGCGTGCAGCTCACGGCCGGCGACTACGACGGCGACGGCCGCACGGACGTGGCGACGATGTACGACTACGGCGGCGGCGAGTCGGGGTTGTTCACCTTCATCGCCGGTACCAACGGCGGATTCGGCGCCAGTCTCAACAGTTGGAAGTCGCCCGTGGGCACCTGGTGGAGCGAGGACGCCCGACCGGTGTCGGGCGACGTCGACCACGACGGCCGGGCCGACATCGCAGCGGTGTACAACCTGCCCGACGGGTCCTCCCGGTTCCGCACCTTCCGCAGCGGTCCGGACGGCCTGTTCACCGGCTTCGTGGAAGGGTGGCAATCGACCCCGGGCACCTGGTAACAGGACGGAGCCGGCATGCAAGGACGGCCGGCAACGGTTCACCGCGGCCGCCGGAACCCTGCGTTCCGACGGCCGCGGTCGTCGCCCGCCGCGACGTTCCGTGCGACCGGTCCCGACGCGACCGTCCCTGCGACCCCTGGGGGGCCGGGTGCCGGCTGACACTCCAGCCGTAGATCGTGATCGGGCGTTGTGGGTGGTTGTTGGTTGTGGGGTGGTGTGGGGGGTGTGGGTTGGGGTTTCGCTGTTGTGTCGGGATGGTTGTTCCGGGCGCGGGGCTGGCGGGGTGGGTTTTCGGGGTGTGGGGTGGGGTGTTCGGGTGTGGCTCGGCGGTATGCCTGAGCTGGTGTTTTCGTGCTTGTAATGGGTTTCGCGGGTGTTGTGGGATGCGTTGAGATTTTGTGCAGTTGGGTTGTGAATGCCGTAGGCGCGGCAGCGTTTGGCGGACCGTTTCGGGTGGTTCGGGGGATCGGCTCGCGGGGCGGGCTTTTTCGGGGTCGGGTGTGGTGGCGGATCCAGGACCACAGGAGGTCGTCGGGTCCGGGCGTGAGGGGGCCGAGTCCGAGTGTGTGGGCGGTGTGTTCGAGGAAAGCAGTGCAGTCACGGCCGGGTGGTGCTCGGGTCGGGGTGTCGCGGGTAGGCGCGTACGAGCGAGGGCGCGGGCGAGGGTGACCGTTTCGGGATGGACGATCACGGGCCGGGCGGTGAGTTCCCAGGAACTGCTGTGCGTGGCCGTGTGGTCGGGGTTGCCCACCGCAAGACGGTGTCCTCGTGCCCGCCATCGGCCGGTGGGGTACAGCTCGTGGTCGTACCAGCGCGTGACGATCGCCTGTGCCCACGTGTAGGCGTTGTTCGCGTTCGGCCCGCGCCCGAGCCTGCGGTGTTCCCGGTGTGTGTGGGCGAGTTCGGGCACACCCCGGGTGTCCAGGAGCCGCGGTCGGGGCCCGTCGGTGCTCCGACACGCGTGCCGCGGGCACCACACGCGGTGGGCGGGAAGGTACGCCCGTGCCCGCGCGGTGGCGCCGCGGGTGTGTCGCAGGGTGCACCACGGGCACGCCCACGAGGGTTGTTCGTACGGGCCTGGGCGGTGCGACGCGGCGATGCCGGCCCCGGTCGCCCCGACAGTTGCCCTCACGGTGTCCGGTGTTCGGGCCGGGTTCCGGTTCCGGGGTCGTGCGAGGTGGGGGAGTGCTCGCGCGAGGTGGTGGTGGGGGACTCGGGTGAGGACGGCGAGTCGGTGCCACGCGGCGTCTTCGAGGTGGATCTCGGTCGTGTCCATCTCGCCGGCGCCTCGCGTGCCGATGGTGGCGATGCCGATGCCGGCCGGCAACTCGGGCACGCTCTGGCGGTACACCCCGGCGACGCGGCCGACCCAGGAGGCGGTGGACTCGTGGGGCAGGGGCGCCACACGGAACGCGCCCGGTCGTGGATCCGTCCGGTCGTGGCACGCCGGACCGGTGTCGAGGTCGTGCGTGTTTGTGTCGCCCTGTTGTGGGAGCCGGGCGCCGGTCGTGTTCACGCGCCGTGTCCACCTGTCCGAGCGGTGGTCTGCGTGCTCCCGCAGTAGGGCATCGGTACCAGTCTCAGGCTGTGAGGACGCGCGGCCGGGACGGTGTTCACGTGCGGTGTCGGTGTGTTCGGCCACCGGTTCGCGTCCGTCCGGTGACCCGGGACCGGTAGTGGTCTTCGGCGGTGTGGTCCAGGACGATCGTCTCGAGGCCGGTTTTGGTGATTTTCTCGGTGCCGTCGAGGATCGCTGCGATCGCGGCCTGGCGGAGCAGGCGGGCGAGGCTGCCGATGCGTCCGCCGGTGCGGGCGCGGGGGATACGACCCCAGCCGGGGCAGTGTCCCCGCGCGGTGTGCCCGCAGGTCCAGACAGGTTTCCATCGCCGCGACCAGGTCACGGAACGGCGTCCGCCCGCCCCCGCCGGCGAGGGGGACGGGCCCGCAGTCGACGACCGTGGCGCGCCCGGCGAGTTGCGCCCCCCGCGCACCACTGAACAAAGCGGTCGCCGTGACGTCGATGCCCGCGAACACGAACGTCGCGCCGATGCGTTCGGTGAGGTCCTTTCAACAGGTCGACGGCCTCCGCCCCCGTCGTGGTGCGCGGGTTGAGGCGGTGGATCTCGTCGATCGCCACCAGCCTCACCCCGGCCTCGCAGCAGGTGTGGCAGACGGCGTCGACGATCTGCGCCTGGGTCATTCTCGCGGTCACCGGAACCCCGAGGAAGCGGGCGAACTCGCCGGCCGGGGCCTTCGCGCCGGCGCCGGGCGGGACCAGGAGGTACGCCACCGGCACCCACCCCTCCACCCCCCGGCCGCGTCGGGCGGCCTCGGCGAGGTGGCACGCCCGACCCACCCGCAACGGCGCGGTGGTCTTGCCCGTGGTCGGCGGTCCGGTGACGATCACGCACGGCCGGGCGCCGGTGTCCTGCCGGCGGTCCCGGGATCATCAGGGTGCGCACCGTCCGCGAGATCGCGTCGATCGTCGGGGTGCGCACGACGGCGAACCGCGAGTGATACGCCGGCCGTTCCTCCACCCCGCGCTCGACCCCACCCGCTGCGGGTGGTGTGACGGGCGGCCGGTCGACGAAGTCCCGGAAGCCGTCCCACGTCACGGGCGACGGCCGCCGGCCCTCCGCCGCCTCCGCGCCGGTCACCACAACTCGGCCTCGGTGTGCGCGTCGTACAACCCGAACCCGCCCGCTCCTCCAAACGCCCCACCCGGCTCCGTCTCCGACTCGGAGTCCGCGTCCTCGTCGAGGAACCCGCCGCCGTCGTCGTCGAGGTCGTCCGGACTCTCCACACCGGCGCCGGCGCCGGCACCGTCGGTTGCCGCCGCGCCCGGTGCCCGCCCCGGGAAGGCGAATCCCGTGACACTCTCCGAGTTCGCGGCATGCCCCTCACGTCCCGCGACCGCCTGCCCCACGACGCGGCGCGCCCCGGTGACCGCCCGACCCGCCGCCGTGTCCTCGCGTGCGCGACCCCCGCCGCGGGCGGGCCCCGCGGCGGGGCGGACCTCGCGCAGGAGCGCCGCGAGGGCGTCGGCGAGGTCGGCTTCGTGCCGCTCGCGGTCCCCGCGTCGTTCGACGCTCTCCCTCACGTGTCTCCACGCGTGGACGTCGAACGGCGCGTTCACGTGGTCGTGGTGGATCCACGGCACCTCGGTCAACTCCCCGCCGGGCAACCGGATCCACACCCGGCGGCCGTCGTGGGGGTTGTGGTGGACCTCCCACTTCCCGCCTCGGACGGCGATCCCGGAGGACTGACCCCGGTACGGGCCCAGGACCTCGTGGTCGTGGGTGCGGTGGTCGATGCGGATCCCGCGTTCGCCGACCGTCTGCCATCGCACCGGCGGCAGTTCGAGGTAGTCGCCGCCGCTCGGCGGTACCGGCACGTATCCGCACGCCGCGACCAGCGCGGCCCACATCCGGTTCGGCGCCGGCGCGACCCTCGGCATCACCGGATGCCGCAGTCCTTCGTGAGGGCGCTGGTGCCGGCGCACGACCCGTTCGTCGAGCGGGTCCTGCAACCGCGACACCGAAGCACGCGTCGCGTTCGGCGTTCCGGCCGCGTCGGGTGACGTCGGAGCCGGTGTATCCGGGAAGGTGTCGGCAGAACAGGGTGTTGATCGATCCGAAGGTGTGCTCGACGATGCCTTTGGCCGTCGGCGCGAACGGCGGGGCGGGCTGTGCGCCGATCCCGAGCGTCTCGCACGCGGCGGTGAACGCCCTCGACAGGAAGACCTTCCCCCGGTCCACGACGATGGTCTCTCCGGTACGACGACCGGCCGGGCGGCAGCGCCCCCGAGGTGTTCGTCCAACGTCATCGGCCGATCGCGGGCGAACAACCGGGCGCGGCGAAGCGCAGCACGTCGGGCCGTGTCGGCCGGGCGGGATGGGGGACGGCCGTCTTTGCGGGCGACGGCGCCGCGTCCACCGCCCTGGTCTCGCCCGGCTACGGCACCGCCGCCGGGATTGCCCTGGCCCACCGTTCCGTTCCCTTGACACTTTGGCTGTCCACGATCCCGGAGCCTGGGGTCGGATCACGGCCCCGACCGGCGTGTTCCCGCTCCCGGAGCGCGCCCGGGATCGCCTCCGATCGTCCCTCGGTCCGCCACCCGCGCCGGTAGCGGTAGACCGTCCGGTACGGCCGGAAGTCGTGCCGAGGCAGGTGCCATGCGCAGCAGGCCCGAAGCCGATACGAGAGCGCGTCGAGGATCTCGCGCCGGGGACGCCCAATCGGCCTCCCGGCCTCGGCGGCGGCACGAGAGGGGCGAGGACCTCCCATGCCACGTCGGGCGGATCCGTCTCGTACACAGCGCGTGGCCCGACCATGATCCGCATCCCCCGAGACAGGCGACTGCCAAGTCGGCTTCCCTGAACGACCCTTCCGGACCTCCTCCACGTCTCGCCGGCCGTGACGTCTACTGTGAGCCGATGAGTGAGGACTTGAAGCCGCAGGTGTTTCCCAACCGGTGGGCCGATGCCACCGGGCCCGGCGATCAGGGTCCGGCGCGCGAGAGATGCGGGTGTATCGGATACGCCTCCCGGACACAGTCGCCGACCCGTTTCCATCCGGAACGTCAGGACACCACCGCACCGGGATGGATCCGCCTTCTCGAACTGATCGAAGAGGCCGCGGCCGACGGACGGGAGGTCTTCGAGCCGCTGGTGGAACTCACCGCGGAGCAGCGGCGCCAGGTCGTTGCGCTCCCGGCGACCATCGCCGAACTCACCTCGGTGAAACACCTCGTGCTGTACGGAAGCAACCTGGTGCGTATCCCGCCCGAGATCGGTGCGATGACGAGCCTCGAGGAGTTCACCCCGTACACCTCATACCGCCTGCACTGGTTCCCGTACGAGATCACCCGGTGCCTCAACCTTCGGCGCAGCACGGTCAGCTCCCGTGCCGTCTACGGCAACTACAAGCAGCGGCCGCCGTTTCCGCCGCTCCGGGCTGCGGCAACCGGTGATCGGGCCGTGGACCTCGACGACGTCGACCCCGGGGTGTGGGGCGCCACTGCGATCCGCACGTGCAGCGTCTGCGACGAGCGTGTCCACGGTGCGAACCTGCGCCAGGTGTGGATCTCACTGTGGACATCCGGCGCCGACGTGCTGCCCTTGCTGGTCAACGCCTGTTCGACGGCCTGCGTCGATGCGCTGCCCGCACCGACCGAGGGCTACGTCCCGACGCCGCACACCGGCGGGCCGGACATCGGCCAGCCGCCGGCAAGTTTCTCCCCACCCCGGCTGAGGCGTAGCGAGTAGCGTCCGGTCGTTGGCGCCGCCGGCGACGTGCTCGATCCCGCCCACCCCGATGCCCGCGTCTCCTGGGCCTTGGCCCGTTCCCGCTCCGCCATGGACCGACCCGGGCCGTACTCCGCGCGCGCCGCCCCCACCCGGCCGGGGCCGTTCGGCAACCCGCGCTCGATCTCGTGGATGTGCCACCGCCGCGCCGATGCGGGCTTACCTGCCTGCGCCGGGACGGTCTCGAACAACCCCTGCCGCGGTGCCTCGGCGGGCGCCCACCCGCCCACCCGCCCACCCGCCCACCCGCCCACCCACCCACCCACCCACCCACCCGCGTCGAAGCCCTGGGCCCTGGCGGTAGCCCCGTCGACGGGGACTTCTCGGCGCCGTCCTCCCCGAGCGGACACACCCGCTCTCCCGGACCGCCGCACCGGCCGCCCGACCGACGAGCTCGTGGTCGAACACGCCCTCGAATGCCTGCTTCACCGCGTAACGGCCCCACCGCGGGGCAGGAAGCGCTCCATCCTCCGGGCGGCCTGCTCCTCACCCGTTTCGAGGCCCGTTGCGGCACGCGCGACATCGACGTCCTGGGCAGCCCGTTCCCCGACGGCGAGAGCGAGATCGCCCGAAGCGATCGCGGCGATGGCGACCGACGACGACACGGTGTTCGCCCCGGCCGTCCGAGAGGAGGACGCGTACCGCGGCGTGTATCCGACGGTGTCCGCGTCCACCGCTGCGCCCGCCTCGAGGTCCGACCCGACATCGGCTTCGGTGGCGGCGGACCCGGCGTGTGGGGCCCGGCGGCTCGAGGTGCCGACACGACCGGCCGACCGTCGTGTGCGCCGCCGAGGCCACCCCGTCCTCGGCCCGGCCGGCTCGGGGGGGGCGGGCCCGAGCGCGAATCTCCACGTGCCCGCCGGCCCGGGTCGGGATCGACCTCGGCCGTGACGCCTTCCATACGAATAGAGGTATGGTTTATGGAACTGTACTTCTATATCCATGAGGTTGTCGTGGACAAGCCCCCCGAGATGTTCGATCGCGACTACGAATGGTCCGCGCTCACCCGATTCATCACCGACGAGCAATCCGGGGCCAGCCTCGGCGTCGTCTCAGGGCGGCGACGTCAGGGCAAGACGTTCCTCCTCGACGCCGTCTGCCGTGCCGCCGGGGGTTTCTACTTCGGTGCCACCGAGGCCGCCGACGCGGAGTCGCTGCGCCGGATCAGCGCGAGCCTCACCGCCCACACCCGGCCGGCCAGCCCCCATCACTTCGAGAATTGGTTCGAGGTGGTCGACGCGCTCCTCGCCCTCGGAGCGGAGCGGCCGGTGCCCGTCGTGATCGACGAGTTCCCCTACCTCGCCAAGGCCAATCCCGAACTGCCCTCCGTCATCCAGGAGGCGTTCCGCCCTCTACGCGATCAGCGCACCGCCTCCCGCGCGCGACTGCTGCTGTGCGGCTCGGCCCTGTCCTTCATGGGCAAACTCCTGTCCGGCAACGCCCCCCTGCGCGGCCGCGCGGGGCTGGAACTGCTCGTCCGTCCCCTCGACTACCGCCTCGCCGCGGACTTCTGGGACATCACCGACCCCCACCTCGCCCTCCGCGTCAACGCCGTCGTCGGAGGCACCCCCGCCTACCGCCGCGAGTTCGCCCGCGGTGACAGCCCCACCGGCCCCGACGACTTCGACGACTGGGTCGTGCGCACCGTCCTCAACCCCGAGACACCCCTCTTCCGCGAGGCCCGCTACCTCCTCGCCGAGGAACCCGACCTGCGCGACACCACCCTGTACCTGTCCGTCCTCGCCGCCGTCGCCGACGGCAACGCCACCCGCGGCGGCATGGCCGGCTACCTCGAACGCAAAGCCACCGACATCGCCCACCCCATCAACGTCCTCGAAGACGCCGGACTCCTCCACCGCGACGCCGACGTCTTCCGCGACAACCGACCCACCTACCGCATCGCCGAACCACTCATCCGCTTCCACCACGCCATCATGCGACCGGTCTGGGACCAACTCGAGCGCCCCGGCAGCGCCCCCCGGGTCTGGCAGGCCAGCCGCCGCCGCTTCGCCGGCAACGTCCTGGGCCCCCACTTCGAACAGGTCTGCCGGGACTGGACCCTGCACCACGCCGACCCCGACCTCCTCGGAGGACTGCCCGCCCGAGTCGGCCACGGCACCGTCCACGACCCCAAAGCCCGCACCGGCCACGAGATCGACGTCGCCGCCATCGGCATCGCCGAGGGAACCAAACCACCCATGCTCGCCATCGGCGAGGCCAAGTGGAACGACATCATCGGCATCGCCCACATCGAACGCCTCCGCGCCATCCGCACCCTCATCCGCCAAGCCGGACGCTACGACACCACCCACACCCGACTCGTCTGCTTCAGCGGAGCCGGCTTCAACGACAAGGCCCGCGCCGCAGCCCACGCCAACCCCGACATCCTCCTCGTAGACCTCCACACGCTCTACGGACGGACATGACACCCACCCGGCCCGACGAGTGCCGACACCGGCCGATCCTCCCGCCGCACCCGCCACGGATCGTCCACCCACCCGAACCCCACCCCGGACCCGCACCCGCGTCCCCACGCCGCCTGCGGACGACGGCGCCCATCCACGCGATCAAAGGCCGCCGTCCTCGACCGCGATCACCGACCCCAACCACGGCCGCCCGACCCGCACCCCGAGCTCGCGGCAGAACGCCCCGTCCACCGGCCCCAGCCACGGCCGTCCGGCACCGCTGTCGCGCCACGACCGCTCCGCCATGACCGGACCCAGCAGCGCGTCCGCCACCGCGACCACCTCCGGGAACGTCACCGCGTCCCGCCCGACCACCCGCCACCACTCGAAATCACCCCCGGCGTCCCCGCCCGCGACCGCGTGCAGCCGCCGCGGCCGGATCTCCTCCCGCTCCCACTGCAGTGCCGACTCCCACCACCGGCACACCACTGCCCACGCAACCCCGAACACCTCCCGGCATCGATTCCGGCCCGCGCCACGCGCCGCGCCACGCCCGCCCACCGCCGCCGCGCCTCAACCACCTCCGGAACCTCGCGCAACCCCAGGTGTTCCGGCACCCCACCGGCGTCCGCGTCCAGACCCCACCGGCCGTGCCGCGCACACACCCGCTCCCACCGCGCCGCATACCGAACCACCCGCACCGGCCCACCGGGACGCCGCGCCACACACAGCCAACCCCCGAACGCCACCGGCCCCACCACCGCACCGCCCACCCGCCACAACCCCCGCGGCACCTCCTCGCTCGCCCCCCACCCAGCGGCATCCTCCTCCCTGCCCCAGGACGGCAACGCCCGCGCGAGCACCTCCTCCCCGACCCCACACAACCCCACCAACACCCGCCGCCCCGCCGCGTTCAGGACCACCTCCGCATCCACCCGCAGCCCCCCGTCCCGATGCCGAGGACGGTGGTTGAGCCACCGCCAATACCCCAACACGTCACGGGCCTCCAGCCCGTAACACCCGGCGACCCGACCCACGAACGACCACGTCGTCTCACCCCCGACCGGAGCGACCCGAAACACCCCCACCGAACCCGAGTCCTCGACGGACCCCGACTCGACGCCGCGCCTCACCAGCGCATGCCGAGTTCGGTGAGCAGCCGCACCCGCTCCTC
>NZ_JBHZAV010000141.1:0-23593 GCF_042754445.1 Embleya sp. NPDC059213 | reverse complement strand
GGCCCAGCCCCACCAACGTGCCTGGAGGTCGGGCAGGTTCGGCCGATTCGGGTTGTTCGGGTCGACGGCGATGATCGGCGTGGCGGACGCGGCTTCCGTCGCCTCGGCGGGGGCGGCAGGGGCGGCGGACCCGGCCGACGGCGGTGCGGCCGAGGGCGGCGTGCTTTTCGGGCCGGCCGGGTTCGACGACGAGGACTTGTCCGAGGTACATGCGGTGATCAGCGTGAGCGCGCCGACCAGCAGGGCCAACGAGCGTGCGATTTTCATGGGCCGGAGTATGACCGACGGGCCTCACCCGCGCCCGGCCGGTCCGCTCGACGACCGCACCGCCCGCAACGCGTTCACCAGACCGTGGCCGTGGAACGAGTCGACGTCGCCCGCCGGGACGCACGGCGCCACGCACTCCGGCCTGCCCGCCGTCGCGTACAACCGGGCGGTGATCGCGGCCGGCCCCCACGTCGGATGCATCGAGGCGATCAGCGCGGCCACCCCGGTCACCGCCGGCGCCGCCATCGACGTGCCCTGCTTCCGCGCCCAGCCGCCGTCGCCCGACGTGGACAACACCCCCTCGCCACCCGCCGCGCCATCGCCACCGGGCCCGGCCAGATCCAGCACACCCAGGCCCGTGTTCGAATAGCCGGCCCGTAGTCCGTTCGCACCCACCGCGGCGACCGTGATCACCCCCGGAAGCTCGGCGGGCAACTGGCGGCACTCGTCGTTCACCGGCCTCGGTCGCGCCGGCCGGGTGGCCGCGTCGTTCGGGCTGCGCGGATCCACCGTCTTGTGCGCGAGGTCGTAGGCGTCGTTGCCCGCCGCCGCGATCGACAACACGCCCCGGTCCGCCGCGTACGCCGCCGCCCGACGCACCGCCTCGTGGATCACCGCCTGGTCCTCGTCGTCCGGACACAGCAGCCACCACGGGTCGTTGTAGTAGCTGTGGTTGGCGATCCGCAGCCCCTGATCCGCGTGCTCGGCCAACCAGACGAATCCGCACACGCTCGCCTCGCCGTGGAACAGCGCGTCCGCGTCGCCCAGCCGCAGCGCCGCGATCCGCACCCCCGGCGCCACCCCCAGCACCCCGTGCCCGTCGCGCGCCGCCGCGATGGTGCCGGCCACGTGGGTGCCGTGATCCGAGCGCGGCGCCCGCCACGCCGCGTCCGCCCGGATCGGCCGACCCGTCGAGCAGTCCGCGGACAGTTCGGCGGCGAAGTTCGGCGCCAGGTCCGGATGCCGGTCGTCCACGCCCGCATCGGCCACCGCGACCACCACGTCCGCGCTGCCGTCGGTGATCCGTTGCGCCTCGTACGCGTGCACCATCGCCAGATTCCACTGCGCCGCCTCGGCCGGATCCGCAACGGCCCCTCCGGACCCCACCGCCGGCAGCCCGGCCGCCCCCACCCGCTCCGGCGCCCGCCCGCGCGCCCGCCCCCGCAACGGCACCGTGCGCGTGGCCCCCACCCGCGCCACCCCGGGCCGCCCCCGCGAACCCCGGCCCACCGTGTGCCACCACCACGCCGACCGGCCCGTACGCGTACACCACCACGCCGCCGGCCCGCCGCACCGCCGACTCGGCGAGCGCCGTCTGCGCCGTCCCGACCGAGGGGGTCAACACCAGGTACGAATAGAGCTCCGCCGGCGCGGCGTCGATCGATGCCGCCCTCGCGGGCACCGACCCGAACAACGCGGCCGCAGCCACCGACACCATCGCGATCGCCGCGCGCATCCTCATATCGGCGTACATGCACACCGGGCCCCCGAGGCAACCGGACATTCACCCGGACGAGTCGCCGGCCGCGACCGCGGCCGGCCCCGTCCCGCTCACGTGGTGATGTCGCGCTCGGTCATCCGCGCCCAGGCCGCCGCACCGAAGATCGCCGTATAGGCCGCCTGGATGCCGAGGTTGCGGACGATCTCGTCGGTCGGGATCGGATTGCGCAACAGGTCGCCGAAGCTCATCCAGCCGTCGGTGAACAACCACGGATGGATCGCCGACAACTGCGGGATGCCGGTCAGGATCGCGGTCACGATCACCACGCCGACCGTGGTCGCCATCGCCGCCACCGGCACCGTGGTCAGCGTCGACACGAACAGCCCGATCGCCGCGAGGCCCACCAGCGAGGCCGCCACACACAGCGCGATCAACACCGCCCGCCAGGACGCCTCGCCCATCGAGATGGTGTCGCCGGTCAACAGCGGCACATCGCCCATCGGAAACAGCGCCGCGCCCACCACCAACGCGGACAGCGCCACCGTGAGCGTCGCGGCCAGGCAGAACGCCAGCACCCCGGCGAACTTCACCGACAACAACCGGGTCCGCCCGGCCGGCGCGACCAGCAGATAGCGCAGCGTCCCGGCGTGCGCCTCGCCCGCGATCGAGTCGCCCGCCACCACGCCGACCGTCATCGGCAGGAAGAACGGCAGCGCGGCGGCCAGCGACGCGAAGACCAGGAACAGCCCGTTGCCGGTGACCTGGTTCACGAAGTCCACCGTCCCGCCACCGTTGCCGCCCGAGGAGCCGCCGTCGTGGAAGTAGCGCAGCGCGACCCCGAGCATGACCGGTACGAAGGCCAGGAAGCCCAACATCGCGGCCGTGCGCGGACGCAGGAAGACCAACCGCAGCTCGCTGCGCATCAACCCGCGCAGCCTCGGCAACCGCTCGGACCCGAACGCCTCGGTGCCCGCCGCGTACCGGAACGCGGGCGACAGGACACCCGTCTTGGGCAGTGCGTCAGTCGGTGACATCGAAGCCTTCTCCGGTCAGGGCGACGAACGCGTCCTCCAGGGACGGTCGCGCCAGAGTGAACGAACGCACCCGCACGTCGGCGCGGACCAGCGCCGCGCAGACCTCGTCCGGCTCCAACGGCGCCGGGTCGGCCTCGACACCGTCGCGGGTGGTGACGATGTCGGTCGCGCCGAGCCTGTCCAGCACCACGACCGCCGCCTCCGCGTCGGGAGTCGTGACGACCAACCGGGCCCGGGTGCCGGCGCGCAGGGATTCCACCGTGCCCTGGGTGATCAGCTTGCCGTGGCTCATCACCGCGACATCCGTGCACACCTGCTCGATCTCGTCCAGCAGGTGCGAGGACAGGAACACCGTCGTGCCGTCCGCGGCCAAGCCCCGGATCAGCGTCCGGATCTCGCGCATGCCCTGCGGGTCCAGGCCGTTGGTCGGCTCGTCGAGCACCAGCAGGTCGCGCGGACGCAGCAGCGCGGACGCGATGCCCAGCCGCTGCTTCATGCCCAGCGAGTAGGCCCGCGCCTTGCGCCCGGCCACCGCCGTCAGGCCGACCTTGGCCAGTGCCTCGTCCACCCGGGCGTCGCGGGTGCGCGGGTCCGAGGTGGGGTCGGCGGCGTCCAGTCGGTCCAGGTTCTGTCGCCCCGTCAGGAAGCCGTAGTGGGCCGGGCCTTCGATCAGCGCGCCGACCCTGGGCAACACCTGCCCGACGGCCCCGGGCATGGGGCCGTCGAGCAGGGTGACCGAACCGCTGCTCGGCCGGATCAGGCCGAGCAACATCCGGATGGTCGTGGTCTTCCCGGAACCGTTGGGCCCGAGGAACCCGAAGACGGAACCGGCCGGCACGATCAGGTCGAGTCCGTCCACGGCGAGCCGGTCCCGGCCGTAGCGCTTGGACAGCCCCTCGGTACGGATCGCGGCGGTACCGACCGCCGTGGACGCGGTCATCGCTGTGCCGCGATCCGCTGCAGCGTGTCCGCGTCGACCGCGCCGGCGAAGACCCGGCCCGAGTCGGTGCGCAACACGTTCAGCAGGCGGGTGTCGATCAACGTCCCGCCCGGAACCGGCTTGCCCAGCTTGCCCATCAGCCGGGCGGCTTCCTTGGCGTCGCCGCCCGCGGGCAGCTCGACCACGGTCGACCAGCCCTCGCCCAGCAGCCCCGGCTCGACGTGCCCCCCGGTCGGCGCCGCGGACTTGCCGGGTGCGCCCGGCGTGTCCGGCAGCGCCGGCCGCACCTCGTTCGGCTTGACCTCCTCGACCCGGGCGCCGGCCGGCGGCTTGAAGTCGAAGGTGCCGGCCGCGGGCTTGTCGTACGAGACCTGCTCGAAGCCGATGTCGATCGCGGGCTTGCCGCCCTTGACGGAGTCCACGGTCACCCGCAGCGGCACCCCGGTCTTCGCGTCCACGAACACCGTCGCGGCGGCGATCAGACTGCCCTGGCTCCTGGGCGCGAAGCGCAGCTTGTACACGTCGTGCCCGGCGACCCGACCGGTCCCCTCGACCCGGACGTCGGTGGTCGGGCCGACCAGGTCGAGCAGTTGCCGGGCCGCGTCCTGCGGCGTGGTCGGCACCAGCGACGCGACGTCGGAGCGGCCCCCGTCGAAGGTGCCGTGCGTCACCGCGTGCGTGCGGCTGTCGTAGGTCCACACGTCGCGGCCGTTGTGGATGACGTTGTACTCGGCCAGATCGGACATCAGACCGATCCGCTGCCGGTCCGGGCCGTCCAGGGCCACCTGGAGCTTGTTGGTGCCGGACAACAGCGCCTGCGGGCCGTTGCCGCCGGCCTTGCCGGGCAGCGTGGGCAGGCCCAGGTCGCTGTCGATGCGGACGGTGCCGGTGAGCGCGTCGGTCCGGGCTGCGGCGACCTCGGCGACGAGTTGCTCGGGGGTCCGGTCCGGTAGTCCCGGATGCGAGTCGTCGGCGAACGCGCTCGGGCCGAACGTCACGGCACCGACGGTCGCGGCGGCGATCGCGGCCGGTACCGCGAAGCGCCACGGAACGGATCGGCGGGTGGTGCGAGTCATGGAGATTGCCCCCTGATTCGATGTCGAATGCGACACCACAAGGGGATCATCGGCACCGGGCCATCGGCGTCGGCCGTACGTCACTGCAAAACGTCACCCTCAAGACGTGCGGGACCCTCGGGCACAGGACTTGATGGTGACATGGCACCGCACGCGCTACTCCCGGGGGAGCAGCCGCCGAGCACTCCCTGGGCAGACCGCGGCCCGCCCGCGTGATCCACGGGCGGGCCGGCGGGACGAACTACGCGCTGCGCTCGACGACCAGCTCGCACAGCGACGACAGGGCCCGCTTGGCGCTGCATTCGGGCAGCGGCGCCAGCACCTCGCGCGCCGCCTCGGCATAACGCCGGGTGTCCTCACGGGCCTTCGCGAGCGCCGGGTGGGCACGCAACAGCCCGAGGGCCTCCGCGTGCTCGGCGTCGTCGGTGATCGGTCCGTCCAGCAGCGCGAGCAGGTGCCGATCGGCCGCCGGCGACGAACCGGTCACCCCCGCCCGCAGGTGCAGCACCGGCAGCGTCGGCACTCCCTCGCGCAGGTCGGTGCCCGGGGTCTTGCCCGACTCGGTCGCCTCGCTGGCGATGTCGAGCACGTCGTCCGCGAGTTGGAACGCGACGCCGAACCGCTCGCCGTACCGGGTCAGGATGTCCACCACGTGCTCGTCCGCGCCCGCGAACATCGCACCGAACTGGCCCGACGCCGCGATCAGCGAGCCGGTCTTGTCCGCCATCACCGACAGGTAGTGCTCGACCGGGTCGTCGCCCGGGCGCGGACCGACCGTCTCGCGAATCTGGCCGGTCACCAGCCGGGCGAACGCCCGCGCCTGGATCCGCACCGCCTCGTTGCCCAGGTCGGCGACGATCTCCGAGGCCCGGGCGAACAGGAAGTCGCCGGTCAGGATCGCGACCGAGTTGTCCCAGCGGGAGTTGGCGCTGGGCGCGCCGCGCCGCAGCAGTGCCTCGTCCATCACGTCGTCGTGGTACAGCGTGGCCAGGTGGGTCAGTTCGCACACCACCGCCGCCGGCACCACGCCCGGCGCCTGCCAGTCGCCGAATTGGGCGGCCAGCAGCACCAGCAGCGGCCGGAACCGCTTGCCGCCCGCCTCGACCAGGTGCCGCGAGGTCTGCGTCAGGTAGGGGAACTCGCTCTTGGTGGCCGCCAGGAGCTCCTGCTCCACGGCGGCCATCCCCGCCCTGATCTCGGCATCGAGAGTCTCGTCCGTGACGCTCAGCCCGAAGGGCCCCACGATCGCCATGACGGTTCTCTCCTGTCGATCACGCAGAGTCTCTGCGTCTTGCCTAATGGACGAACAAGGCTGCCTTGTCCGCGAGGTCCAGTACGGGCTGCGGGAGGATGCCAAGGACCACGGTAACGGCTACCCCCAGCGCGATGGCAGCGGTGGTCATCACGCTCGGTACGACAACGGTCGGACCGTCGACCTTGGGCTCCGAGAAGAACATCAACACGATCACCCGTACGTAGAAGAACGCGGCAACCGCGCTGCACAGCACACCGACCACCACCAGGCTGCCCGCACCACCGCGCGCCGCCGCCTGGAAGACCGCGAACTTTCCGGCGAAACCGCTGGTCAGCGGGATGCCGGCGAAGGCGAGCAGGAACAGTGCGAACACTCCTGCGACCAGCGGGGAACGCCTGCCCAGCCCCGCCCAATGGGACAGGTGGGTCGCCTCGCCGCGCGCGTCGCGCACCAGAGTGACGACCGCGAATGCACCCAGAGTGACGAACCCATAGGCCACAAGGTAGAACATCGTGGACGACACGCCCGCGTCGTTCATCGCGATCATTCCGGTCAGGATGAAACCCGCGTGGGCGATCGAGGAGTAGGCCAGCAGTCGCTTCACGTCCGTCTGGGTGATCGCGATGATCGCGCCGGCGACCATGGTCGCGATCGCGACGCCGATCATCACCGGCCGCCAGTCCCAGCGCATGCCCGGCAGCGCGACGTAGAAGAAGCGCATCATCGCGCCGAACGCGGCCACCTTGGTGGCCGCCGCCATGAACCCGGTGATCGGGGTCGGCGCGCCCTGGTACACGTCCGGCGTCCAGGAGTGGAACGGCACCGCGCCGACCTTGAACAGCAGGCCGACCGCCACCATCGCGAGCCCGATCAGCAGCAGCGCGTCGTTGTCCATCGCGCCGGCCGAGGCCACCCCGATCTTGTCCAGCGAGACGCTGCCCGAGTAGCCGTAGAGCATGGCCACGCCGAACAGGAAGAACGCCGAGGAGAACGCGCCGAGCAGGAAGTACTTGAGCGCGGCCTCCTGGGAGAGCAGCCGGTTGCGCCGGGCCAGCCCGCACAGCAGGTAGAGCGGCAGGGACAACACCTCGAGCGCGACGAACATCATCAACAGGTCGTTCGCCGCCGGGAAGAGCAGCATGCCCACCAGCGAGAACATGGTCAGCGGGTAGACCTCGGTCTGCGTCCAGCCCGCCGCCGTCGCGTCCTTCTCCTGCTGACTGCCCGGCGCCGCCGCGGCCTGCGGGGCGAACGCGTCGCCGCCGGCCGGCTCCAGCCTGCGCTCGCCGATCAGCAGCACCGACGCGATGCCGATCAGCAGCAGCGTGCCCTGCAGGAACAACGACGGGCCGTCCACGGCGACCGCGCCCATCGCGGTGATGCTGCCCCGGTGGTCGTCCGGCAGGTCGCGGGCGAGCCAGACGACCGCGCCGAACGCGCCGATCATGCCGACCAGGGCCACCGTGAGCTGCGCGCGGTAGCGGGCCGGCCGAGGCAGGAACGCCTCGATCAGCACGCCCACCACCGCGACGCCGGCGATGATCAGGATCGGCGAGAGCTTGCCGTATTCGATGGTGGGCGCGTCCACCTTCGTCACGGCGAGCGTTGCCGTTGCGGCGGTGCTCATGCTCACTTGGAGCCTCCAGTGGTGTGCGCCTCGGTGCCCGCGGCCTGTTCGATGGGCTTGGTGGGCGCCGGGTCCTTCTGCTCCACCCGGCTGAGCGTGTGGTCCACGGCCGGGTTCACCGCGTCGAGCACCGGCTTCGGGTAGACGCCGAGCACGAGCAGGAACGCGATCAGCGGTACCACGACCGCCAGTTCGCGCGGCACCAGGTCGCGGAGCTTCTCATTGCCCGGCCGCAGTGGGCCGGTCATCGTGCGTTGGTACAGCACCAGCACGTACAGGGCGGCGAGCACGATGCCGGTGGTGGCGAAGATCGCCGCCACCTTGTACTTCGCGAACGCGCCCACCAACACCAGGAACTCGCTCACGAACGGGGCGAGTCCGGGCATCGAGAGGGTCGCGAGTCCGGCCACCAGGAACGTACCCGCGAGAATCGGGGCGACCTTTTGCACGCCACCGAAGTCGGCGATCGTCTTGCTGCCGCGGCGGGTGATCAGGAAGCCCGCGATCAGCAGCAGGGCCGCGGTGGAGAACCCGTGGTTGACCATGTACAGCGTGGCGCCCGACTGACCCTGACTGGTCATCACGAAGATGCCCAGGATGATGAAGCCGAAGTGCGAGAT
Organism: Embleya sp. NPDC059213; assembly: GCF_042754445.1. NCBI lineage: Bacteria > Bacillati > Actinomycetota > Actinomycetes > Kitasatosporales > Streptomycetaceae > Embleya > Embleya sp. NPDC059213. The sequence continues at coordinate 15,333 of NZ_JBHZAV010000141.1, read as the reverse complement.
GGACGTGTACGCGATCAGCCGCTTGATGTCGGTCTGACCGACCGCGAGCAGCGCGCCGTAGATGATCCCGATCACCGCGAGGGTGATCACCGCCGGGGCGAAGTACTTCGAGGCGTCGGGGAAGATCTCCAGGCAGAACCGCAACATCGCGAACGTGCCGACCTTGTCCACCATCGCGGTGACCAGCACCGCGATGCCGGGCGTGGCCTCGGTCATGGTGTCCGGCAGCCAGGTGTGGAACGGCCAGAGCGGCGCCTTGACCGCGAACGCGAACATGAAGCCCAGGAACAGCGCCTTCTCCGCGGTCGGGTCGATGTCCAGTTGGCCGGTGGCCACGGCCTGCGAGATCTTCACGAAGTCGAAGGTGCCGTGCCCGTCGATGCCGATGCCCTGGTTGGCGGTGGCCACGTACAGACCGACCACGGCGGCCAGCATGACCAGGCCGCCGAGCAGGTTGTAGAGCAGGAACTTGACCGCCGCGTAGGAGCGTTGCGGGCCGCCGAAGCCACCGATCAGGAAGTACATCGGGATCAGCATGGCTTCGAAGAAGACGTAGAACATGAACACGTCGGTGGCCGCGAAGGACACCACGACCATCGCCTCGACCAGCAACATCAGCGCGAAGAACGCGTGCGTGCTGCGCGGCGCGGCCTTGCCGGTGCCGGCCGATCCGTCGGCGTTCACCGGCGCCGTGTCCGCGTCGTGCCACGAGGCCAGGATCAGCAGCGGCATCAGCACCGCGGTGAGCAGGATCAGCACCAGGCCGATCCCGTCCACGCCCAGCGACCAGCGCACGCCGAACGAGGAGATCCAGCTGTAGCTTTCGGTGACCTGGAACCGGTCGCCGTCGTTGTCGAATCTGGTCGCCACCACGATCGCGACGGCGAGGGTGAGCAGGCTGAACAACAACGCCACGTTCTTGGCGAGCTTGCGCTTGCCGGCCGGCACGGCGGCGACGCACAGCCCGCCGACGAACGGCAGCGCCGCGAGCGTCGTCAGCCAGGGAAAGTGGCCGTTCATCGAAGTCCCTCCGCCAAGGCGCCTACGGGGTGGGCGAGCTGGGGTCGTGTCCGGATGGTCATGTTCAGGCCATCCGAGCCATCAGCGTGCAGGCCACGACCAGCAGCGTGCCGCCGAACATGGACAGCGCGTACGAACGCACGAACCCGGTCTGCACCTTGCGCACGCGCGCCGAGGTGCCGCCGATGAACGCCGCGAGTCCGCCCACGAATCCGTCCACGCCGCGGTTGTCGAACCACACGAGCAGGCGGGTCAGGTACTGGCCGGGCCGCATCACCAGGCCCTCGTTGACCGCGTCCTGGTACAGGTCCCGCCGCGCCGCGACGGTGACCAGGCTCGCGGCCGGCGCCACCGCGGGCACGTCCCGACGGGCGTACTGCAGGTAGGCCACCGCCGAGCCGAGCGCGACCATCGAGAGCGCCATGCCGGTGACCGCCCACTCGCTCATCGGCAGATCGCCGTGCGAGAAGCCGGTGACGGGCGTCAGCCATTTGACAAACGAATCGTTGAGCACGAACAACCCGCCCGCGAACACCGATCCGAACGCGAGCAGGATCATCGGACCGGTCATCGAGGTCGGCGACTCGTGCGGGTGCGGCTCGTGCCAGTCGGCCGGCGCGCCCGCCGGCGCCTCCTTCCAACGTTCCTTGCCGAAGAAGGTCATCAGCATCACGCGCGTCATGTAGTACGCGGTGAGGCCGGCCGCCAGCAGGGTGACCGCGCCCAGGATCCAACCCGAGGTGCCGCCCTTGGCGAACGCCGCCTCGATGATCTTGTCCTTGGAGAAGAACCCGGACAGCAGCGGGAAGCCGATGATCGCCAGGTAGCCCAGGCCGAACGTGACGAAGGTGATCGGCATGTACTTGCGCAGGCCGCCGTAGCGGCGCATGTCGACCTCGTCGTTCATGCCGTGCATGACCGAACCCGCGCCCAGGAACAGCCCGGCCTTGAAGAAGCCGTGCGTGACCAGGTGCATGATCGCGAACGCGTAGCCGATCGGACCCAGGCCCGCGGCCAGGATCATGTAGCCGATCTGGCTCATCGTGGAGGCGGCCAGCGCCTTCTTGATGTCGTCCTTGGCGCAACCCACGATCGCCCCGAACAGCACGGTGATCGCACCGACGATGGTGACCGCGAGTTGGGCGTCCGGTGAGGCGTTGAAGATCTCCGCGGACCGGGTGATCAGGTACACGCCGGCGGTGACCATGGTCGCCGCGTGGATCAGCGCGGAGACCGGGGTCGGACCCTCCATCGCGTCGCCGAGCCACGCCTGGAGCGGGAATTGCGCCGACTTGCCGCACGCGGCGAGCAGCAACATCAAGCCGATCGCGGTCATCGTGCCGTCGCTCGCACTCGCACTGCCGCCGAGCACGTCGGCGAAGTCGAAGGAGCCGAACGTGGTGAACATCAGGAAGATCGCCACGGCCAGACCGAAGTCGCCGACGCGGTTCATGATGAACGCCTTCTTGGCGGCGGTCGCGGCGCTGGGCTTGTGCTGCCAGAAACCGATCAGCAGGTAGGAGGCGAGCCCCACACCCTCCCAACCGGCGTACAGCAGAAGGTAGTTGTTCGCCAGCACCAGCAGCAGCATCGCGCCGACGAACAGGTTCAGGTAGCCGAAGAAGCGCCGACGGTTCTCGTCGTGCGCCATGTAGCCGATCGAGTAGATGTGGATCAGCGAGCCCACACCGGTGATCAGCAACACGAAGACGATGGACAACTGGTCCAGGTGCAGACCGATGTCGGCCTGGAACTCGTTGACCGGCGCCCAGGTCCACAGGTGCTGGTCGACCGAGCGGTCCGCGTCGTCCTTGCCGAGCATGGTCACGAACAGGACCACGCCGACCACGAACGACCCGAGGGCCATCGCGGTGCCGAGGATGTGGCCGAAGGCGTTGGTGCGCTTGCCACCGACGAGCAACAGCAGCGCGCCCAGCAGCGGCAGGCCGACGACCAGCCACATCGCCGAATAGGCGCCGGTTGCCGCGACGGAGTGCAGCCCGCCGCCGCCCTCGTTGGCGAGCATGACGCCGGAGGCCAGGGAGGAGGTTTCGATCACCGGTTCCGACCTACCACTTCATGAGGCTGGCGTCGTCGACCGAGGCCGACCGGCGGCTGCGGAAGATGGCGATGATGATGGACAGTCCGACCACGACCTCGCACGCGGCGACGACCATCGTGAAGAACGCGATGATCTGGCCGTCGAGGTTGTCGTGCATGCGGCCGAACGTGACGAACGCGAGGTTGCACGCGTTCAGCATCAGTTCGACGCACATGAACACAACGATCGCGTTGCGCCGGAGCAGGACCCCGGCCGCGCCGATGGTGAACAACAGCGCGGACAGGTACAGGTAGTTCACCGGGTTCACGGGCGCCCCTCCTTGGAGCCTGCGCCGGCGGCAACCTCGTTGCCCGAGCCGTCGCCCGCCGAAGAGTCGGCGTCGTCGTGTTCCTGCCGGGCGGTGGGCACCGGTGCGGACGAGCGAGCGTCCGACTCGTCCGGCCACGCCTCGTCGTCGGCGTCGCTACCGGCGCTCTCCAGTTCGGCGACGCTGTGCACCGCCTCGGCGCTGACGTCGCGGATCTGGCCGCGGGCGCGCAGGGTGCCGTTGATCGACAGTTGCGAGATGCTGCCGTCCGGCAGCAGCGCGGGCACGTCCACGGCGTTGTGCCGGGCGTACACCCCGGGCGTGGGCAGCGGCGTGACCTGCTTGTTCTCGCGCACCCGCTGCTCGGACAACTCGCGCTGGGTCTTGCGCGCCACCAGGCGTTCGCGGTGCGCGAGCACCATCGCGCCGACCGCCGCGGTGATCAGCAGTGCGCTGGTCATCTCGAAGGCCCAGATGTACTTGGTGAAGATCTGGTGTGCCAGACCCTGCACGTTGCCCTGGGACGCCGCGGCCAGCGCCTCGTCGTTCGTCTCCGCCGGGTAGACCGGGCGGTTGCCCGGCGCCTTGGTGGCGAGCGCGGTGAAGTGTGTGATCGACGCGTTGGCGATGCCCGCCACGAGCAGGATGCCGAAGCCCAGGCCCAGCCCGACCGCGGCGATCCGCTGGCCCTTCAGCGTCTCCTTGAGCGAGTCCACCGAGGTGACGCCGACCAGCATCAGCACGAACAGGAACAACATCATGATCGCGCCGGTGTAGACCACGATCTGCACGATGCCCAGGAACACCGCGCCCTGGGCCAGGTAGAAGATCGCCAGGCACATCATCGTGGTCACCAGCGCGAGCGCGCTGTGCACCGCCTTCTTCATGAAGACGGTGGCCAGGGCACCGATCAGCGCGACGACCGCGAGCACCCAGAACTGCAGCGCCTCACCGGTGGAGGTCTTGGTGACCTCGGCCGCGAAGTCGATTCCGGGACTCATCGGCCCGCCTCCGTCCGCTGCTTGTGCTCCTCGGCCGACTCCCGGGGCTCCTGGGTCACCGTGCCGGGCGCGGCCGCGGTGACCTTGCCCAGGTAGTAGTCGGTGTCGGTGGTGCCCGGGTACATCTCGTGCGGCGCCGGGACCATGCCCTCGTACAGCGGTGCGAGGAGCTGTTCCTTGGTGAAGATCAGGCTCGCCCGGCTGGTGTCGGCGAGCTCGAACTCGTTGGTCATGGTCAGCGCCCGGGTCGGGCACGCCTCGATGCACAGGCCGCAGAAAATGCAGCGCAGGTAGTTGATCTGGTAGTTGCGGCCGTACCGCTCACCGGGCGAGAAACGCTCCTCGTCGGTGTTGTCGGCACCCTCCACGAAGATCGCGTCGGCGGGACACGCCCACGCGCACAGTTCGCAGCCGATGCACTTCTCCAGCCCGTCGGCGTACCGGTTGAGCTGGTGCCGGCCGTGGAATCGCGGTGCGGTGACCTTCTTCTCGTACGGGTAGTACTCGGTGTTCGCCTTCTTGAACATCGTCGCGAAGGTGACACCGAACCCCGCGACCGGTCCGAGGAACTTGGGCACGGGTCTATGCCTCTCCTTCAGTGCGGTCGGCCGGGGGCTCCGCCGCGGCCGGCGCACCGACCGGCTCGGGTTTGCGCACGTTGCGGCGCGGCACCGGCGGAAGTTGTTGTCCCGGCATCGGCGGTACGGGGAACCCGCCCGCCATCGGGTCGAACGGTTCGGGTCCGGCCGCCTTCGCGTCCGCCTCCTCGTCCCGGTCGGGGGTGATCGCGTCCCACAGGATCGACAGCAGGAGCAGGGCGACCACGCCGCCCGCGACCCACAACACGATCCGGGACTGCTCGTAGCCCTCGTTCTTGAGCGCACGCACGGTGGCCACCAGCATCAGCCACACCAACGAGAGCGGGATCAGCACCTTCCAGCCGATCTTCATGAACTGGTCGTAGCGGAACCGCGGCAGCGTGCCGCGCAGCCAGATGAACACGAAGATGAAGGCCTGGACCTTGAGGAAGTACCAGAGGAAGGGCCACCAACCGGAGTTGGCGCCGTCCCAGACCGCGGTGATCGGCCACGGCGCGAGGTAGCCGCCGAGGAACAGGGTGGTCGCCAGCGAGCTGACCACCACCATGTTCACGTACTCGGCGAGGAAGAACAGCGCGAACTTCAGTGACGAGTACTCGGTGTGGAATCCGCCGACCAGCTCGCCCTCGGCCTCGGGAAGGTCGAACGGCGCCCGGTTGGTCTCACCGATCATCGCGACGACGTAGATGATGAACGAGACCGGCAGCAGCACCGCGTACCAGGTGTCCTGCTGGGCGGCGACGATCTCCGAGGTGGACATCGAGCCGGCGTAGAGGAACACCGCCGCGAACGACAGGCCCATCGCGATCTCGTAGGAGATCATCTGCGCCGAGCTGCGCAGCCCGCCGAGCAGCGGGTAGGTCGAGCCGGAGGACCAGCCCGCGAGCACGATGCCGTAGATGCCCACGGACGCGACCGCGAGGATGTAGAGGACCGCGACCGGCAGGTCGGTCAGTTGCAGATTGGTGCGGTGCCCGAACATCGAGACCTCGGGCCCGAAGGGGATCACCGCGAACGCCATGAACGCCGGGACCATCGCCACGATCGGGGCGATGATGTAGACGGCCTTGTCGGCGCCCTTGACGGTGATGTCCTCCTTGAGCGCGAGCTTCACGCCGTCCGCGAGGGACTGGAGCAGGCCCTGTGGGCCGGTGTACTTGGGCCCGATGCGCATCTGCATCCAGGCCACGACCTTGCGTTCCCACCAGATCGCGAACAGCGTCATGACGACGCAGAACGCGAAGATGAGCACCGCCTTGAGCAGGATCAGCCACCAGACGTCGGTACCGAACCCGACCGCGGCGAGCTGCATGCCGCTGTCCGTCACCGCTCCTCCTCATGAACGTGTGCGGTCCGACCGTTGCGGCCGGTTCCGTTGGGGGGACCTTCGGCGTTGGCCAGGTCCACGACCGCCGGCCGAATCCGAACCAGTTCGCCGGCGCCGACGCCCAGTGCGCGACGCACCGAGGAGCCGGGCGAGTTCGCGGGCAGGAAGACCACCCGCTCGGTCATGTCGGTGATGCGCAGCGGCAACGTGATCTCCCCGTGCAACGAGGTCACGGTGACGCCGCTTCCGTCCTCGGCGCCGATCTCGGCGGCCGTGGAGGCACAGAGCCGGACCACCGGCGTGCGCCGGGTGCCCGCCAGATGGGGTTCGCCGTCCTGGCCCCGGCCCTCGTCCAGGAGCAGCCGCCAGGTGGCCAGTACGGCTTCGCCCGCGCCGGGGCGCGGGAGTTCGCGGGCGGTGCCCTCGGGGGCCGGTCCCCGGTCGCCGCCCCACCGGCCGAGCCGGCGCAGTTCGCGGCGGGCGGCGGTGAGCGAGGGCAGGTCGATCGGGGTGCCCTCGCACTGCTCGGCCATCGCCTCGGCGATCGCGTCGAGCACGCGCAGGTCGGACATCACCGCGGCCAGGTCGCCGGTGAGCTGGTCCTTCTTCAGCACGGTGGCGAACGGGCGCTCGCGGCCCTCCCAGTCGACGAAGGTGCCGGGCTTCTCGGCGGGTGCGGCGACCGGGAAGACCACGTCGGCGCGTTCGGTGACCGCGCTGTGCCGCAGCTCCAGGCTGACCACGAAGCGGGCCGCGTCCAGCGCGGCGATCGCGCCGGCCGGGTCGGGCAGGTCGTCCACCTCGACACCGCCGACCACCAGGGCCCCCAGGCGTTGTTCGCGGACCGCGGTGAGCATCGAGGTGGTGTCCAGGCCGTAGCCGCCGGGCAGGTCGGCGACCGCCCAGGCGGCGGCCGTCTCGGCTCGGGCCGCCGGGTCGCCGACCGGTCGCCCGCCGGGAAGCAGGTTGTACAGCGCGCCCGCGTCCAGCGCGCCGCGCTCGCCGGCCCGGCGCGGGATCCAGGCGAGTCGGGCGCCGGTGGCCGCGGCCAGCGCGGTGACCTCGGCCAATGCGCCGGGCACGCCCGCCAGGCGCTCGCCGACGAGCACGATGGTGCCCGGGGTGCGCAGCAGTTCGGCGGCGGCGCGCGGGAGTTCGCCCTCGACCGCCGGGTCGCCGAGCGCACAGAGCCACTCGGTCTCGGTGCCGGGGGCCGCCCGCAACAGCGTGCCCTTCATCCGGACCAGGCCGGCCGAGGCGAACGGCGCGATGCCGTAGACCTTCAGGCCCTTGCGGGCGGCCTTGCGCAGCCGCAGGAACACGATCGGCGATTCGTCCTCGGGCTCGAACCCGACCAGGAGTACGCCGGGGGCCTTCTCCAGGTCGGCGTAGGTCACCCCGAGCCCGCTGCCGGCCACCCGGGCGGCGAGGAAGTCGGCCTCCTCGGCCGAGTGTTCGCGGGCCCGGAAGTCGATGTCGTTGCTGTCCAGCGCGACTCGGGCGAACTTGCCGTACGCGTAGGCGTCCTCCAGCGTGGCCCGCCCGCCGACCAGGACGCCGGCCGAGCCGCGTGCGGCGGCGAGCCCGCGCGCGGCCACACTCAGCGCCTCGGACCAGGACGCGGGAACCAGTTCGCCGCTCTCCTCGTCCCGGATCAGTGGGGAGGTGAGCCGGTCCTGTCGGGTGGCGTAGCGGAACGCGAAGCGGCCCTTGTCGCAGTTCCATTCCTCGTTGACCTCGGGCTCGTCGCCGGCGAGCCGGCGCAGCACCTTGCCCCGTCGGTGGTCGGCGCGCAGCGAGCACCCGGACGCGCAGTGCTCGCACGTGGTCGGGGAGGACACCAGGTCGAACGGCCGGGCGCGGAAGCGGTACGCGGCCGAGGTGAGGGCGCCGACCGGGCAGATCTGGATGGTGTTGCCGGAGAAGTAGGACTCGAAGGGCTGCTTCTCGTAGATCCCGACCTGTTGCAGTGCGCCGCGTTCGATCAGCGCGATGAACGGGTCGCCCGCGACCTGTTCGGAGAAGCGGGTGCAGCGTGCGCACAACACGCAGCGCTCGCGGTCCAGCAGCACTTCGGAGGAGATCCGCAGCGGCTTGGGGAAGGTCCGCTTGACCTCGGCGAAACGCGAGGCGGAACGACCCGCGCCCATCGCCTGGTTCTGCAGCGGGCACTCGCCGCCCTTGTCGCAGACGGGGCAGTCCAGGGGGTGGTTGATCAGCAGCAGCTCCATCACCCCGTCCTGCGACTTCTTCGCGACGGGCGAGGTGAGTTGGGTGCGCACCACCATGCCGTCGGTGACGGTGGTGGTGCACGAGGCGAGCGGTTTGCGCTGGCCCTCGACGTCGACCAGGCATTGCCGGCACGCGCCGACCGGGTCGAGCAGCGGGTGGTCGCAGAACCGGGGGATCTGAATGCCGATCAGCTCGGCCGCCCGGATCACCAGGGTGCCCTTGGGCACGGAGACGTCGATCCCGTCCACCGAGATGGTGACGAGGTCCTCCGGCTTGGGTGCCGGCGGCCCACCCGCTGGGGTGTTGGTCGTGACGGTCATGTCAGCTCTGCGCTCCTGCCCCGATGGAAGCGGGGGCTGTGCTCGCCCACGCGGTGGATGCCGCGGTGTCGAACGGACAGCCGCCGTGCTCGAAGTGCGCCAGATATTCGTCGCGGAAGTACTTGAGCGAGGACTGGATCGGGCTCGCGGCACCGTCGCCCAGCGCGCAGAACGACTTGCCGAGGATGTTGTCGGCGACGTCGAGCAACGTCTCCAGGTCCGCTTCGGTGCCCTCGCCGCGTTCCAGCCGGGTGAGCAACTGGGTGAGCCAATAGGTGCCTTCGCGACACGGCGTGCACTTGCCGCAGGACTCGTGCTCGTAGAACTCGGTCCAGCGCAACACCGCGCGCACCACGCACACGGTCTCGTCGAAGATCTGCAGCGCCTTGGTGCCGAGCATGGATCCGGCGGCGCCGACGCCCTCGTAGTCGAGCGGTACGTCCAGGTGCTCGTCGGTGAACATCGGCGTGGACGAGCCGCCCGGCGTCCAGAACTTGATCCGGTGTCCCTCGCGCACCCCGCCCGCCAGGTCGAGCAGTTGGCGCAGGGTCACCCCGAGCGGGGCCTCGTACTGGCCGGGCCGCTTGACGTGTCCGGACAGCGAGTACAGCGTGAAGCCGGGCGACTTCTCCGAGCCCATCGAGCGGAACCACTCGACGCCCTTGTTCAGGATCGGCGGCACCGAGGCGATCGACTCGACGTTGTTCACGCAGGTCGGGGACGCGTACAGGCCGGCCACCGCCGGGAACGGCGGGCGCAGTCGGGGCTGACCGCGGCGGCCCTCCAGCGAGTCGAGCAGCGCGGTCTCCTCGCCGCAGATGTAGGCGCCGGCGCCCGCGTGCACGGTGAGTTCGAGGTCGAAGCCCGAGCCCTGCACGTTCTTGCCGAGGTAGCCGGCGGCGTACGCCTCACGGACCGCGTTGTGCAGTCGGCGCAGCACCGGGACCACTTCGCCGCGCACGTAGATGAACGCGTGCTCGGAGCGGATCGCGTAGGACGCGATGATCACGCCCTCGATCAGCACGTGCGGGTTGGCGTACATGAGCGGGATGTCCTTGCAGGTTCCCGGCTCGGATTCGTCGGCGTTGACCACGAGGTAGTGCGGCTTGCCGTCGTTTTGCGGGATGAAGCCCCACTTCATGCCGGTGGGGAAGCCCGCGCCGCCGCGACCGCGCAGGCCGGAGTCCTTGACGGTCTGGATCACCTCGTCGGGGTGCATCGCCAGCGCCTTGCGCAGGCCGTCGTAGCCGCCGTCGCGCCGGTAGGTGTCCAGCGACCACGGCCGGTGCTCGTCCCAGTTCGCGGAGAGCACGGGGGTGAGGAGGGAGGGGTCGGTCACGGCGCTTGGTCCCCGTCCTGGTCGGTCGCGGCCCCGGTGGGCGGCGCGGGGTGGGCCGGGTCGGACTCGGCGGTGGGCGCCGGGGCGTCGTGCGAACTCGGCGCGGGGGGCTGCTCGTTCGCGGCCTGCTCGGCCGCGCTGCGCGGGCTGCCCACGATCTTGGGGCGGCGGGTCGGCTCGTCGGTGTTCGTGCCGTTGGCGATGCGCAGGCCGACCAGGCTGGCGGCACCGCCCGCGCCGCCCTCGTCGACCGCGCCGGGGCGCTCGTCGGGGAAGCCGGCCAGGATCCGCGAGGTGTCCCGGAAGGTGCACAGGCGCGCGCCGCGGGTGGGCACCGCGTCCTTGCCCGCGCGCAGGTCGTCCACGAGTTCCTTGGCCGACTGCGGGGTCGCGTCGTCGAAGAACTCCCAGTTGACCATCACCACGGGCGCGTAGTCGCAGGCGGCGTTGCACTCGATGTGCTCCAGGGTGACCACGCCGTCGGCGGTGGTCTCCTTGTTGCCGATCCCGAGGTGGTCCTTCAGGCTCGCGAAGATCTCGTCGCCGCCCATCACCGCACACAGCGTGTTGGTACAGACGCCGACGTGGAAGTCGCCGCCCTGGCGACGTCGGTACATCGTGTAGAAGGTCGAGACCGCGGAGACCTCCGCCGTGGTCAGGCCCAGGATGTCGGCGCAGAACTCGATGCCGGTGCCGGTCACGTAGCCCTCTTCGGCCTGCACCAGGTGCAGCAGCGGCAGCAGCGCCGAACGGGCCTGTGGGTAGCGCCCGATCACCTCTTTCGCGTCCACCTCCAGGCGGGCCCGCACCTCGGGCGGAAACGGCGGAGCCGGCTTGGCCGGGGGCATCGGCATGCCCAGGTCCGTACTCATCGGTCGACACCTCCCATGACGGGGTCGAGGCCCGCCACTGCGACGATCACGTCGGCCACCTGACCGCCTTCGCACATCGCGGCCATGGCCTGCAGGTTGTTGAACGAGGGGTCGCGGAAGTGCACGCGGTAGGGGCGGGTGCCACCGTCGCTGACCGCGTGTACGCCCAGTTCGCCGCGCGGCGACTCGATCGCGCTGTAGACCTGGCCGGGCGGTACCCGAAAGCCCTCGGTGACCAGCTTGAAGTGGTGGATCAGGGACTCCATCGAGGTGCCCATGATGTTCGCGATGTGCACGGGCGAGTTGCCCAAGCCGTCGGCGCCGAGCGCGAGTTGTGCGGGCCAGGCGATCTTCTTGTCGCCGACCATGACCGGTCCGGGAGCGAGTCGGTCCAGGCACTGTTCGACGATCCGCAGCGACTGCTTCATCTCCTCGATGCGGATCAGGTACCGCCCCCAGGAGTCGCACGAGTCGGCGGTGGCCACGTCGAACTCGTAGTTCTCGTAGCCGCAGTAGGGCTGCGTCTTGCGCAGGTCGTGCGGCAGGCCGGTGGAGCGCAGCACCGGGCCGGTCAGACCCAGCGCCATGCAGCCGGCCAGGTCGAGGTAGCCGATGCCCTGGGTGCGGCCCTTGAAGATCGCGTTGTCGTTGAGCAGCAGTTCGTACTCGCGGATCCGGCCGGGCAGGATGTTCACCAGCTCGCGGACCTTGTCCACGGCGCCGGGCGGGAGGTCCTGGGCGAGGCCACCCGGGCGGATGTAGGCGTGGTTCATCCGGAGCCCGGTGATCATCTCGAACACGTCGAGGATCAGTTCGCGGTCGCGGAACCCGAAGGTCATCACGGTGAGCGCGCCGATCTCCATGCCGCCGGTGGCCAGGCAGACCATGTGCGAGGAGATCCGGTTGAGCTCCATGAGCAGGACCCGGATCACCTGCGCGCGCTCGGGGATGTCGTCGGTGATGCCGAGCAGCTTCTCCACCGCGAGGCAGTACGCGGTCTCGTTGTGCAGCGGCATCAGGTAGTCCATGCGCGTCACGAAGGTGACGCCCTGGGTCCAGTTGCGGAACTCCAGGTTCTTCTCGATGCCGGTGTGCAGGTAACCGATTCCGCACCGGGCCTCGGTGACGCTCTCCCCGTCGATCTCCAGGATCAGTCGCAACACGCCGTGGGTGGACGGGTGTTGCGGGCCCATGTTGACGACGATGCGCTCGTCGGCGTCGGCCGCGGCCTGGACCACTTCGTCCCAGTCGGAGCCGGTGACCGTGTAGACCCGGCCCTCGGTGGTCTCCCGCGCGTGCGCGGCGGATGGGGGTGTCGTTGTCTGATCGCTCATCAGTTGTACGACCTCCGCTGGTCGGGCGGCGGGATCTGGGCGCCCTTGTACTCGACGGGCACGCCGCCGAGCGGGTAGTCCTTCCGCTGCGGGTGGCCGGGCCAGTCGTCCGGCATGAGGATGCGCGTGAGCGCGGGGTGGCCGTCGAAGACGAGGCCGAAGAAGTCGTAGGTCTCCCGCTCGTGCCAGTCCAGCGCGGGATACACGCTCACCAGGGACGGCAGGTGCGGGTCGGCGTCGGGCACGCTCACTTCCAGGCGGACCGCCCGATTGTGGGTGATCGAGCGCAGGTGGTAGACCGCGTGCAGCTCGCGGCCGGTCTCCTGCGGGTAGTGCGTGCCGGACACGCCGGTGCACAACTCGAAGCGCAGGGCCGGGTCGTTGCGCAGGGTCAGCGCGATCCGGGGCAACGACTCGCGACGCACGTGGAAGGTGAGTTCGCCGCGGTCTACGACGACCTTCTCGACCGCCTCGTCGAACTCGATGCCGGCTTCCGCGAGGGCGCCGGAGAGTTCGTCGGCGACCAGGTCGAACTCGCCCTCGCCGGCCGCGGTTCCGCGCGGGCCGCCGTAGGGGCGGGCGGCGGCGCCGGGGAAGGCGACGGTACGAACCAGCTTGCCGTAGCCGGAGGTGTCGCCCGATCCGCTCGCGCCGAACATGCCGTGCCGGACCTCGACGGGTTCGCCGGTCGGTTCGCCGTGGATGTCGCGGGGGGCGGGGAGCTGGGCCTTCTCCTCGGGCGTGGGGTTCGGGGGTGTACTCACCGGGTGCCCCCCTCGGGTGCGTGGCCGACCGGAATGCCGGGGTTGAGCTCGTGCGCGCCGCGGCGGGCGCTCGCGGGCAACATCTCGATGGTGGGCAGCGCCTTCATGGCGGCCTGCTCGGCGGCGCGGGCCGCCTTCTCGCGGTTGACGCCCAGCGGCATCGCCTGGATCTCCTCGCGGAGCTTGATGATCGCGTCCATCAGCATCTCCGGCCGCGGCGGGCAACCGGGGAGGTAGATGTCCACCGGCACCACGTGGTCGACGCCCTGGACGATCGCGTAGTTGTTGAACATGCCGCCCGAGGACGCGCACACGCCCATCGACAACACCCACTTGGGGTTGGGCATCTGGTCGTAGATCTGCCGCAGGACCGGCGCCATCTTCTGGCTGACCCGGCCGGCGACGATCATCAGGTCGGCCTGGCGGGGCGAGGCCCGGAAGACCTCCATGCCGAACCGGGCCAGGTCGTAGCGGCCGGCGCCGGTCGCCATCATCTCGATCGCGCAGCACGCGAGTCCGAACGTGGCCGGCCAGAAGGATCCCTTGCGGAAGTAGCCGGCCAGCCCTTCCACGGTGCTCAACAGGAAGCCGCTGGGCAGCTTCTCCTCGATACCCACGCGGATGCCCTCTCTCGGTCAGTCGTTGGGGGAAGCCTGGGCGTGTCGGCTCGTCCGGGCGTCGTGCTTCACGGGCCGCATGGTCAGTCCCACTCCAGGCCGCCGCGACGCCACAGGTAGGCGTAGGCGACGAAGACCGCGGCGACGAACAGGACCATCTCGACCAGACCGAACATCCCGAGAGAGTCGAAGTAGACGGCCCACGGGTAGAGGAAGACGATCTCGATGTCGAAGACGATGAAGAGCATCGCCGTCAGGTAGTACTTGACCGGGAATCGCCCGCCGCCGACCGGCTGCGGGGTCGGCTCGATGCCACATTCGTAGGCTTCGAGCTTGGCCCGGTTGTAGCGCTTGGGCCCGGTGAGCGCCCCCATCACGAGGGAGACCAGTCCGAAGGCCAGGGCAATGCCCCCGAGCACGAGGATCGGCGCGTACAGGTTCACCGCGCTCCCATCTCCCTTCTCAGTCCCCCGATGTCACGCATGTGACCGGGTTCACAAGCTGCCGGAACGGCGCCCATCCTAGGCCCCTTGCGATGTGATCTGCGACACGGGTAGGGAACGATCATGGTGTGATCTTCCCCACCTGATGATCGATCAGAAACGGTTGCGTGCAGGCAAAAATCACACAGGGTGAGAAATAGGGGAGCCTAAACGGTTCGCCACTCACGGACGATGTTGATCATGAGATGCCCCTATACCACCCGTTCACAAGCGCATCAAATTTGGCCGATCATGATCGGTTGTGATAATCGCTCGCGCCGGGCGCGCACACAGCGTCACGGATTGGACCGCGCTCCGCGCGGGGCGGCGGGCCCGGCGGGGGCTCGTGACGGGGGTGGGGGGTGGGGGTCGGGGGGGGCGGGGTCGGCGGTCGGCGGTCGGCGGTCGGCGGTCGGCGGTCGGCGGTCACTATCACCGGGCGACGGGCGACGGGCGACGGGCGACGGTCAAGTCGTGGGCGCTGACGCGCCGGGGGTCGAGTTCGCGGTAGCGCCGGGGGTGCCGCGCGCCCGAGTCGCGGCAGGTGCCGTCGGGCCTTGCCCCATCCGGACCGGCTTCCCTGCCCGCCACATCAGTGTGTTCGTCGTTCCGGTCGGTTCACCCGACTTTTGCTCGGCCCCAGTGCGTGGCCGGAGTCCGCGCGCCGCGCGCGACGCGCCACGCGCCACCGCCTGAGCCGCCCTCGCCGTCGAAGGGGACGGTTTCGCGGGTTCGCCGGGGAGCCTTCCCGGGTGGGTTGGGTGCTTTGTGGCCGGCGGTCGCGTGTTGGTCGGCAGCGGATGGCTTTGTGCTAAACGGTCGGCGTGGGCCGGCGGAGATGGGCCCGGTCCCACGGTCACCGGCGGCCGGGAGCCTTGGGTTTCCCGGCGAGAGGTGGGTGTTGCTTGCCGGAAAGGCGCCGGCAACGGCGGAGTGGGAGGGTGCTTTCGTCGGGTCCGCCGGGGAGCCTTCCCGAGTTGGTCGGGTGTTCGCGGCGGGCGGTCGCGTCTTGGTCGGGTTGGGTGCGGGTGGCTCAGTGCTAAACGGTCGACGTGGA